>JACRLA010000062.1 GCA_016215145.1 Chloroflexota bacterium | reverse complement strand
CTGCTGCCCGTTTACACCACCGCCTACAAAGACGATGACGGAAAAATTCATCGCGTGATGATCAATGGGCAGAACGGTCACATCAATGGCAAGTTGCGCGCCTCACCCAAAGCGGCGTGGTTGTGGGCGGGCATCATCGCCTCCAGCGCGTTTGGATGTTTCGTCGTCACCCTGCTCACCGGTTTAATCGGACTCGCCGTGCCGCCCGTGTTCCTCATCGCGGCTGTTCTATTTGTCGTCAGCCTGATCATCGCCGTCGTCGCCCTCGTCCCATTAATATGGGCGTGGAATTTTAATAGCAAGAACAAATAAAACGCGCTCTTGCTATAATTCACACACTCATTTTGAAAGGCGGTATTAAAGATGTTTGTTGAAACTCGATATGAACATGTTGCTCTCAACGATCAGGGCGCGCCAATAATCGTTGGCACAACGATGAAAGTAAAAGAACTTGCCGCCGAGCGACTTGCTTGGGGATGGAGTCCTGAAGAACTGCTCATCAATCACTCCTACCTCTCTCTTGGGCAGATCTTCTCGGCGTTAGCTTATTATTCTGATCATCAAGAAGAAATGGACAGAGAAATAGAAGCAGATGCCAAGTTTGTCAGTGAGCTTCGCAGGAAGGCAAAGCCATCTCCCCACTCTAAAAAATTTTTGATTACGCCACAGTAAACTATGGCGTAATCAAAATTCATCCTTCATAATTCATAATTTTCAAAAGGAGATTCAATGTCACAAAAGTATTCAGCCGCACCCGCAATGGTGATTGACCCCAAAAAGAAATACAGTGCCACCTTCAAAACAGAGAAAGGCGATTTCGTGATCGAACTGTTCGCCGATAAAGCGCCGAAGACGGTGAACGGCGTGACGTTCCACCGCGTGATCAAAGGTTTTATGGCACAAGGCGGCGACCCCACCGGAACCGGCACAGGCGGACCTGGTTACAAATTCGGCGATGAGTTTCATCCCTCACTGCGCCATGATGGTCCCGGTGTTTTATCAATGGCAAACGCCGGACCCGGAACGAATGGCAGTCAATTCTTCATCACGCACGGCGCAACCCCGCATCTCGACAACAAACACACTGTGTTCGGCAAAGTGACGAAAGGCATGGATGTGGTTCTCTCCATTCCTGAACGCGACCCATCACGCGCCAGAGAAGCGGGGACGACGATAACGACGATTGAGATTACAGAGGCTTAAATAAAAAGACACCGAGTGTTTCAAAAAAAACACTCGGTGTCTTTTTTATCACTCTAACAACGCCTGCACCGTCCGATTCATATTCCCCAACCTCTCTGACAACAAGCGAATCACAAATTGATGCAGGGCAACGGCGAGTTGCGGATCGTCGGCGTGCATTTTGTCGAGCGATGATTTAGTGAGGCGATACAGCGACGTCCCTTGTTCGGCGACGACGGATGTGGTGCGCGGCGAATTGGTATAAAAGCCGGCCTCACCCACCACCGTTCCCGCACCCATCGTCCGTATCCGCAAGGGGCTGCCGCCATCGCGTTCCAACAGAATCGTCACTTCACCCGACTCGACAATATAAAACTCATCCGACTGCGCGCCCTGCCGAATAAGATACTCGCCCGCGTTCACTTCCATCTTCTCCAAATAATTCATCAACTTGGGAATCGGAATGTCGGACGGCAAGAGTTCGCTTAAACGCACATCAAGCGGCGTGGGGATCGTCGCCGCCAGATCGAGCATCGTCAGCGTGCGCCTCTCACACCATTCGACGCCCTCATCCAACGTTGCAAAGAAATGCACTGTCCCTTCGGGGTCTTCCACATAATCCGCCAGTTTAAGTTGGGCGCGAATGTTGGGCTGCACGCCGCTGAAGATCATATAGAGCCGATTCTCTTCGGCGATCTGCCGCAACTTAACAAAGCTCAACACAGCAGATGAGTCCACGCCATCCACCAAGCGAAAATCCAGAACCAAGAAGCGCGGCAGAAGACGCGAGCGATCTTTTAAACGCTCGCGCACGCGATCTAATAACACGTTGACCGTGCCGAAAAATAAAAAGCCTTGCAGTTTGAGAATAAAAATTTGCTCGCCGCGCTGCGCCAACATTTCTTGTTTGCGCGGTGATCGATCTACGTTACTGCGATAGCTGATCCCGCTCAGTGTATTACGCACGACGTTGATGCGGCTGTAGTTCACCACAAACAGAATCGCTGCAATGATCACGCCCAGCGTCACGCCTTGAATGAATCCAACGGTGGCAACCACGAGCAAGATCATCAGCACCAACAGATAATCGCCGCGCGGCAATTTTGCGCGGGCCTCCACCGTCCACTCAAATAAAAAGCCGAAGCCGAGATAAAACAACATGCCGCCGACAATCATTTTTGGGATGAAGGCGAGGATCGCCGCCCCGAAGATCAACGCCGCCGCGCACACAATGGCGGCAACAATCCCCGCCAGTTTGCTGCGCGCGCCGACGCGGTAGCCCAACGTAGATAAGTTCAAGCCGTGGAACCCAGCCATCCCACCGGCGACTCCGGCAATTAAATTACCTACGCCCGCCGCGACCAACTCTTGATCCAAATCCACATCGGCGCGAGCGGCAAGTTCTAAACTCGTTGCGTTGAGCAACAACGAGATCACGCTGACCACTAGCACCACTAACAGACTGGCGTATTGTTCGGCGACTACCGACCAGTTGACGAGCGACACATCGCCGATGGGAAACGGACTCCACAACACACCCGACGGCAGCGACCCGATGAGCCAACCTTGCGCCCGCGCTTGATCAATTGATATGCCGTTGGAAAATAACACAACATAAAAAACGATGATGCCCGCTAACAACAGAGATGGCATGAGAAAAAAATGTTTGAAGCGGCGCGTGGCGATGAAGATGATGATGGCGTAGATCACTCCGGGCAACCAGCGCAAAAGTGTTGCCAACTGCGCGAGTGAAAGCATTTGATTTAAATTGGGCGTGGTGCTCGTCATCACGCCAATGGCGCCGACGGCGAGCAGCCAACCTTTGCCCGCCAAAAATCCGCCGACGACTGGATACGGGATGAAGCGCACCCAACGCCCCAAACGAAAACGTCCCAGCAAAAAAAAGAATACGCCCATCAAAAATGTTGTGGAAAGAATCGCGGCGACAACAGTGGGCAATGTTTGTGGTGATGATCCGAGTCGGCTCATCACCGAGACGGTCATCAACGCCAAAATCGCCGCCACCGAATCTTGCGGCGTGGCAACGGTGAGCGGAAGTGAACTGAGCGGCGCGACGATCACGTTAAGCAGCACCGCGCTGATGAGCAACATGCCCAAACCGATCCCGACGTGCGGCGCGAGTTCGCCGGAGAAGATCAGCGAAGCAAACGAGACGCTGAGGACAATCGCCAAGATGCCGGAGACGCCCCCCGCCGTCAGTGTGGGCATGAGTCGTTTGGGTTGCAGTTCGAATTGAAGTTGGGCGATGAAGTTAGATTTCATTAAAAGATTTTCCTCACCCCTGACCCCTCTGACCCCTCTCCTGAAAAGGAAAAGCACTTTTCAGGAAAGGGGGAAACAGTTTTTCTCCCCTTCTCCCAAAACGAGAAGCACGTTTTGGGAGAAGGGGTTGGGGGATGAGGGATTAAATTTTCTCTAACGCTTGGGCAACACTGGCATCAGGCTTGATGTCATATTGCACATCAATCAACGTGCCGTGCTCATCTACGATGAAGTGACTGCGGATCACGCTCATGTATTTCTTACCCATAAAACTTTTCTCGCCCCATTCGGAAAGTTTAATTTGCTTGCCCGCGTCACTCGGTAGTTCAAAATCGGGGGCGGTGTCACCAATAGTCAATGTCATGAGTTTTTCCTTTAATCACGAATGGGACGAATGAACGAATTTAACGAATGAAACAATGAAATCGTTTGTGACATTCGCTCATTCGCGGTATTCGTGATAAGAGTTTTGTTTTGCGCAAGTGTATAGCGTGGGATTTAACCACGAATGTCATAAATTAGCGAATGATGTGAATAATTTTTTCGTGACATTAAACCATTCGCAACATTCAATGGAAGCGATTATAATCCGCACAACTTTTTATAACAGGAGTTAGTTTCAATGGCTTATCAACATCTCAAAGTTCCTGAAGGCGAAAAAATTTCAATCGCCGACGGAAAGCTCAACGTCCCAGATCATCCGGTCATTCCCTTCATCGAAGGCGACGGCACGGGGCGCGACATCTGGCGGGCGAGTGTGCGCGTGTTAGATGCGGCGGTTGCGAAAGCGTACGGCGGCAAACGCAAACTGGCGTGGATGGAAGTGTACGCCGGGGAGAAAAGCTTCAACAAATTTAATACGTGGCTGCTCGACGAAACAGTTGAAGCGTTCAAAGAATATCTGGTCGGGATTAAGGGACCGCTCACCACACCCATCGGCGGCGGGATTCGATCACTCAACGTGGAATTAAGAAAACGACTTGACCTCTATGCTTGCGTGCGCCCCGTGCGTTGGTTTAAGGGGGTGCCGTCTCCGGTTAAGCGCCCCGATCTGGTGGACATGGTGATCTTCCGTGAGAACACCGAAGACATTTACACCGGCATCGATCTGGAAGAAGGCACGGACGACAACAAAAAATTCAAGGCGTTGTTGAAAGAACATCTTCCAAAAGAATATGCCAAGATTCGATTCCCCGATACGGCGGGCATCGGAGTCAAACCCGTTTCGCGTGAAGGCACAGAACGTCTGGTGCGCTCGGCGATAAAATATGCGTTGGAGAATAAACGCCGCAACATCACCTTTGCCCACAAAGGCAACATTATGAAGTACACCGAAGGCGCGTTCCGCACTTGGGGTTACAACCTTGCCGAACGAGAATTCGGCGACAAGGTGTATACGTGGGATCAATGGGAATTGACGAAAGTGAAGAATGGCGAGGAGGCGGCAAACGCCGAGCAGAAGGCGGCGCTCGCCTCGGGTCGTCTCTTGATCAAAGATGTGATCGCCGACATCGTCTTCCAACAAACGATCACCCGCGCCACCGAGTTCGACGTGATCGCCACCATGAATCTCAACGGCGATTATCTTTCGGATGCGTTGGCGGCGCAGGTCGGCGGCATTGGCATTGCACCGGGTGGCAACATCAATTACACCACGGGTCACGCTGTGTTTGAAGCCACGCACGGCACCGCGCCCAAGTACGCCGATCTCGACAAAGTGAATCCCGGCTCGGTGATTCTTTCTGGCGAGATGATGCTGCGCTACATGGGTTGGACCGAAGCGGCAGACATGATCATCAAAGGCATGGACGGCGCGATTAGCGCTGGCACGGTCACTTACGATTTCGCGCGCATGATGGAGAAAGCGAAAGAAGTGAAATGCTCCGAGTTCGGCGATGCGGTGATTGAGTGGATGGATGATAAACCCAAGGGAACTACGGGAAAGAAAGGAAGTGGGGGAAAGAAGAAAGTGGCGAAGAAGGTTGTGAAGAAGGCGAAGAAGAAAAGTAAGAAGTGATCAGTGAACAGTAATCGGTGAACAGTGATGCCCGTGAGGTTGGAAAACTTTGCGGGCATTGTTCTTTAATTCTTAGTTCTTTAATTCTTTGTGGTTTTGCAACTCTACACGAGGCGTGGTCGGTTGCATCTCTAATCCGCATTTTGGCATTGTTCTGGAGGGGCGAGCGGCCGCTCGCCCTTACACCTTTTTTCTGCCCATAGGCGAGAAAATGTTTGGGGGGAGAAACAAGTTGACTGCGGATTAGAATGAGCCTCTCTCCATCCTCTCGGGCGAGTAGTTGCGTAGTTTTCTCTTTTCAAGGTGAAGGCTATAATCATCACAGAAGGAGATCACGCCATGACCCCCATCAAAAAAATCGCCATCACCACCGGCGGCGGCGACGCGCCCGGACTCAACGCCGTGATTCGCGCCGCAGTGTTGTCGGCTGTTCGGCGCGGTTGGGAATGTGTAGGCATCCGCGAGGGCTACAACGGAATCATGTTCCCCGAAAATTATCCCGACGGCGATGGCATCATCCCGCTTAATCACGATGCGGTGCGCGGCATCACGCATCTGGGCGGCACGATTCTCGGCACGACGAATCGCGGCAACCCATTTAGTTTTCCGTTCAAAGAGAAAGATGGCACGGTGCGCGAAGTAGATCGTTCCGACGAAGTGATTGATCTCTTTCGCAAACATGGCATTGACGCACTGATCAGCATCGGCGGCGACGGCTCGATGACGATTGCCAACGGTCTGGCGCAAAAAGGTTTGCGCGTGATCGGCGTGCCGAAAACAATTGACAACGATCTCGACGGCACGGTGATCACTTTTGGTTTTGACACCGCCGTATCTTTCGCCACCGAATGTTTAGATCGTTTACATTCCACTGCCGCCTCACATCGGCGCGTATTGGTGGTGGAAGTGATGGGGCGCTACGCCGGATGGATCGCGCTTGAATCTGGAATCTCCGGCAACGCCGATGTGATTTTGATTCCTGAAATTCCTTACGATATGAACAAGGTGGTGGAGAAAATTAAACGGTGCGAAGCCGACGAACAGAAATATGTGATCGTCATGGCGGCAGAAGGCGCGAAGCCTAAAGGCGGCAAAGTTTCAACCGTAGGAGAGAAAGAGGCTGGGCGCGCGGAACGGCTGGGCGGTGTCGGCGAAAAACTTGCCTCTGAAATTCAAACGCTCACCGGAAAAGAATCGCGCGCGGTTGTGTTGGGTCATCTGCTGCGCGGCGGCTCGCCGACCACGTTTGATCGTTTGCTCTCGATGCGCTTTGGCGCGGCGGCGGTGCGCGCTATCGAAGAGGGTCAAAGCGGGGTGATGGTCGCGCTCGATCCACCGACGGTGCGCTACGTGCCGCTCGAAGAAGCAACGCGCCGCATGAAGGTCGTGCCGCTCGATTGCGACATTATGATGACCGCCAGAGATTTGGGGATTTGTTTTGGAGATTGAGGATGAACAATGAAGAATGAAGAATGAACAATGAAACAATGAAGAATGAACAATGTTCACCTAGCGAATCAGAACAGAAAGAGTCGCCAAAATATCTTTGAGGTAATCTTTGCTGGTCAGCACCCGAATGTGATTCGCCTGCACGTCGGCGTTGCGGATCGTTTTCGGCAAACGGACGATGATCGCCGAGCGCCCC
>JACRLA010000061.1 GCA_016215145.1 Chloroflexota bacterium | reverse complement strand
ACTCCCTTCGAACCCGAATGGGAAGGCCACGTCACGCTCGAAATTTCTAACACCACGCCATTGCCCGCGCGCATCTATTCCAACGAAGGCATTGCCCAAGTCTTATTCTTTGAAGCCGACGAAGAATGCGACATCTCTTACGCCGATAAGAAGGGCAAGTATCAAGCGCAGCACGGTGTGGTATTGCCTCGCATGTAAAAGGAACTTTTGGAAATAAGGGAAACGAAGGAAACGCATTTCCCTTATTTCCTTTATCTCCCCTATTTCCTTTGCATCCTTTCACTATCCTCTCATCTTCCGTCTACACAATTTTTATATCGCGCCTCTATAGTGAGACACAACCATGACCGATAAAGACGAAGGTGATCCCATGTTTAACTATCAAGCGTTTCTGCAAAAACAATTCGATGTGGTGGCTGCTCTGCGCGCAGAAGTAGAAGGCGTGATCCGTTTGGCAGACATCCGTACTCAAGGCGATTCGGTGGCATTCATCGGTCAGTTGCTTAACACCGCCGAAGATGCTTACAACATTCTCAAAGATCGCTTTCAACGATTGGGCTACACCGCGTTGCTGCGCCGCGAAAAAAATGGCAACGATGTCGTCATCGCCCAACGCGGCGTGATTCCGTTTACGCGATCCAATCCGCTCATCAATGCGGCACTGCTGTTCATTACAATTCTTACCACGATGTTCGCCGGTGCCAGTTTTGCTCAAATAAATCTTTGGCGCATATTGCCCAACGCAATTACGCACGGACAGTGGAGTGTTATAGTGAACGCGCTCGCATCCGGCGCGCCCTTTGCGATCACACTGCTATTGATTCTCGGCGTGCATGAGATGGGGCATTACATTGTGGGGCGTTTGCACGGCGTCAACGTCACCCTTCCGTATTTCATCCCCGTCCCGTTCGGTCTTGGCACAATGGGCGCGTTCATTCAACTCAAGTCGCCCGTCGAGAATCGCAAAGCGTTGTTTGATGTTGGACTCGCTGGACCTGTCGCCGGATTTATTGTGGCACTACCATTGATGATCGTTGGACTCTTCTTGTCGAGATTAGTGCCGGTGCTCAGCGTATCAGGGCAACTCGGATCGTCACTTCTCCTGCGCTGGCTTACTGATTTAATTCAACCTCATGCCGCAGGGTACGCCGTCTCGCTCCATCCCATCGCCATCGCCGCCTGGTTCGGCATTCTCATCACGGGCATCAACTTACTGCCGATGGGTCAACTCGATGGTGGTCACGTTGCCTACGCCGTGTTAGGCAAAGCGGCACACACCTTAGCCTTCATCGCCTTCGGCACAATGATCATCGCCGGATTCACCGTGTGGCAAGGTTGGTTCACTTGGGCGTTCTTCGCCATCATCACCGGCTTGCGTCATTCATCGCCGCTCAACGACATCACCCCGCTCGATCCTGTTCGCAAAGCCATCGGCTTCATCACGTTGATCTGGTTTTTGTTGATCATTACGCCGAGACCGTTTTAGCGGATAGTAAATTGCGAATAGCAGATAGAAAACAGCCACCAACATTTTTGTTAGTGGCTGTTTTCTTTTTTTGTCTGGTGAAGTGGAATGTAATTGCTCGATGTAATATGAAATGCGCTTACTTCCTTCTCCAAATCATTTCTGTTGACGCTGTTGCATGATTCTTACCACTTCTCCAGGATCGATTGCTTTACCAGTAATATCATTCAGAAAACCCAATAGCTTCCAGTTGTTGTATGGTGGTGGCGAACCGGCGGGAGCATCAGCAACATATGCTACTCGGAGTTGTTCTTTTTTGTAGATCAATATTTTTGTAACGAGTGGTGGTCGCGGATTGTCGTACTCTGTTGAGCGTACTTCATCTGGCGTTCCATATTTTGAGACGAAGAGAGAGAGATCGTCATGAGGTTGAGACGATGTCGACGTATTGTTTGAAGAGGATGTCGGTGCATTATTTGAATTGGGCGAGTTGCCCAAGTTTATCAAGAGCAGGTATCCAGCAATCGTTAATCCTATTACTACCAACCATCCTATGTGGGAATTGTCGCTCTTTGGCTGAGGTTTGGGGTGGGATGATGTAGATTGAATGGTCTGAGGAGACTGACTGACAGGGATTGTCGTTAAATCGCGTCCACAGTATCTACAGATAACGGCTTCATCTTGAATTTGCTCTGCACAATATTGGCATTTTTTCATTATTGACCTCTCTTATAATATTTTCTCTGCGAAGCTGCTCAATGCAGAACTAATATTGACTCGAAGAACCCCAGCGATTATAGAAAGAGGTATGTCACCAGGATAGCCTGCTTCGACATAGGGAATGACCATTTCTTGAAATGCCTCCTCATCCTTCCGCTTAGACCATGGGATTAGCTGTTCACACCAAGATTGGTTGAGAAACAGAAAAACAGGGTGATTGGCAACAAACGAAGGATTCAGAAAATAATATTTCGAAAGAGCGTCTTCCAGTTGGCTAGGCGTTACCGAGCGTAAATCGAAGACCGAAACGCAACCTCGCTTTCGAAAATAAGAGTTTTCGGATTGGCCGAACGTGAACTCAAAATCTTGATTCTTGTTTGATCGAATCATTCCATCAGCGAGTATCTGTGTATATGCTGTTTGTGAGGTTACGTGAAAGACTCGCTCCACAAGGAGTGGAAGAAGTTTTGTACGGAGAGATCGTTCGTGAACTGACAGTAGTTGTTCGTCCACAATCATACCTTTAGAGGGCTAACAGGTTCTCAAAATTTCAAATTCGTCATAACATCTTTCCATCTGAAAATCAAGTATAAGCTTTTCATCATTCGAGTCAACAATACATTTGTCTATAAAAAATCTTATCCACTCACACTAATTTGCACGCCTTGCCTATCTACTGGCAACACAAACGTGCGGCAGGCGACTCCGTTTGCCTCAAACGCTTTCTTCATCGCCTCGGCGATCTCCCAATGATCTTGCGTTGAATGAATTCAACGCCTGCCACGCTAAACGCGCTTAAGCGCGTTTCGTTGGTATCAGCCGCGAATGAATTCGCGGCTTTGCTTCGCGGCAATTAATACGGCGCGTCTGCGGGTCCGGTATAACCGCACATCCCCACGCGCGGAGAATTGACTAACGGCACAGGTTCGCCATAATTATCGTGTGGATGACCCTCGGCATGTTCATCGCACAAGAAACCCGGTGTCCCTTCTTCAATCAAACATTCCATGCACAACCACGTTGCCAATTTCTCGCACTCTGTACACTTCGCTTCGGGTAAGAGATTACGCGCCATCAAGGCAATCGGATGAGACGTTGTCGGTTTGCCTTCGCGAATGCCAACCACCTTAACCAACGTCTCCGATGAAGTTCCGAAATCATAAATGTGCGTCAAAGTATCTTGGGGCTGCATCACATCTTTAATTTTACGGCTCATGGCGATCTCGTCGCCACCCCAACCCCCAAACGAAAATTGACTCATGTGTCCACAACATTCTAACCAAATATCGCGCAAATAAGAATCGAGATGCTTGAGCGTACTCGACCCACGCATTTCCAAATCGAGCCAAAAGTCTGCGCCCCCCGCATCTTGCACGCGCAAGTGATAAAGCGATTCCTTTACGCCTTTCTTTTTCTCTGCTTGTTCAATAACCGCTTTACGTTTGGCGCAAGCGGCAAGATGTTTGCTCATGCCGCCTTTGGCAACTTCGTCGCCGCAATAAATGCATGCCCCTTTGGATTGTGGTTTATATGTCATGATTCATCTCCTTACACTTTCAAGATCATTTCCTTCACCCACGTCCCCTCTTCTTCCGTCAACGGTGCGGGCGGTTGCTCTTTGTAATTCACAAAATCGGCGTAACCACCGTTGTCATAACACTTCTCAAACACCGCTTGCAAATTTAACACCACATCGGGGTCGGGCGCTTTGAGCGGAATACGAAATGCGGGCAATGCTTCTTGTAGTCTGATCGGATACATCAAGAAACGCGCCTCGTTTCGATCTTGGGCGCGGCTGATACAGATGAGGTAGCGCGATGGCGGCAAATCTTCGGGGCGCGCTCCCTGCACATTGCACGCCGTTGCAAACAACCCTGTGCTCAACAAATCAATCTCCACTAAATGCGCTTGACTGTTCAATACATCATTTTGTTTGCGAAGATATTGTTGATACCCTTCTCCATGCGCTTTGTTTGATGGACTCAATACTTCGATCACCGCGACCACTTCACCGCTGCGTTGGCGGATTTCTAAAAACGGTTCACGTTGTTCTTCTTTGGGGAGAATCAATTCGATAGGTTCGCGCAAATTTGCGGGTGACGCCGTTGAGAGTGTGCGCGACTCTTTCAACGCGCGCGGCATTTTCAAAAGCGTTACATCGGGGTAAAACCGTTGCGGTGGCGTCACCATATAAACGCGCTCTTCAATGCGCGCATTGTAGTTTGGGCGCAGATTGGGTTGTAGAGCGTCACGAATATATGTGATCAAACTGTGATGCAGATCGCGCCAGGTTGATGTATTTTCTAAATACGGATCCATACCGGGAAACGGACTTGGCATAGCGCACCTCTTTAAAGAAGTATACAAGTAAAAAGGGGGGCAGGTAGGCAGGTACGTTTCTACCTGTTTACGTTTTTACCTCTTCACCCACTCACACTAATCTGCACACCCTGCCTATCCACCGGCAACACAAACGTGCGGCAGGCGACTCCGTTTGCCTCAAACGCTTTCTTCATCGCCTCGGCGATCTCCCAATGGTGGTCAGGAGCAAACGCGGCGATGCTGGGTCCCGCGCCCGATAACGCCACCGCGCGCGCGCCGACTCTGCGCGCCGCGTTCACCACGTCATCGAAGCCCACAATTAATTTTTTGCGATACGGTTGATGCAGTTTATCCGTCATCGCCCAACTCAACAAATCGTAATCGCCTTTTTGCAACGCTTGAATCACAAACGCCGTGCGCCCCATGTTAAAGACGGCGTCACCAAACGGAACATGCTTGCGTAACGCCGCGCGGGCGTCGGCGGTTGAAAGTTTGATGTTAGGCAGCGCAATCGCCACTTTCATCGGCGGCACGTCAAGCGAGGTGTGCATCAACTCTTCATTGGCATGACTCACAATCGTCAGCCCGCCGAAGATGGCGGCGGCGACATTATCAGGATGACCTTCGATCTTGGTCGCCATCCGCAAAAGATCGGATCGCGATAACGACCCGCCAGCCAGCGCGTTAGCCGCCACCAGCCCGCCGACAATCGCCGATGCACTCGACCCCATCCCCGAACCAAGCGGGATGTTGTTCGTCATTTTAATTTTCAACGCCAGCGGAGACTGCCCCAGCGATTCCCAAACCGCATTCGCCGCTTGTATTCCCAAATTGCTTGTATCGGCTTTTAATTTCTCTTTGCCTTCACCCTCAATTTCAATTTGCAAACCTTCACCCGCGTTAAGAGTCGTGAATTCAAACGTATTGTGAATCGCCAGCGCCAGACCCAGGCAATCGAAGCCGGGTCCCAAGTTGGGTTGAAGCGGGGACGATGACGCGGACTCGGGTGGGCATATAGCGGATGGCAAATGGCAGATGGCGTATTCCGTATTTCGTATTCCGTTGTTACGAAATACGCATCACGTATCACTCATCACTCTCTCCAACGATTCCACATTCGCCTCAATCACTCTCATCTCTTGCGCTCTGCTCGTTACAGCGTCCGGGTCTTTGAGTCCGTGTCCGGTGAGGACGGCGACGACAGTTTTATTTTCGAGATCGATCTTGCCTTGTTGCGATTCTTGAATCAATCCGGCGACTCCGGCGGCGGATGCCGGTTCGACGAACACGCCTTCGCGCGCGAGTCCGCGCCACGCCGCGAGAATCTGATCATCACTGACGGCGATGATTCTCCCCTTCGACTCTTCAGCCGCTTCTATCGCTTGTTCACCTCTCGCCGGTCTGCCGATTCGAATCGCGGTGGCGATTGTTTCGGGGTTATCAACCGCGTGACCCAACACCAACGGCGCGGCGCCCGCCGCTTGCACGCCAAGCAGTTGAGGCAGCGAATCTATTTTTTTCTCTGCGTGATAATTTTTAAAACCCATCCAATAGGCAGTGATGTTTCCGGCATTGCCGACGGGCAAACACAACCAATCGGGCGCGTGATTCAGTGTGTCGCAAATTTCAAAGGCGGCGGTCTTCTGCCCTTCCATGCGATAAGGATTGATTGAGTTGACGAGCGTGATCGGTTGACGTTGCGAAATTTCGCGCACCATCGCCAAGGCATCGTCAAACGATCCTTTGATCTGAATCACTTCCGCGCCGTAGGCAATGGCTCCGGCGATCTTGCCGAGCGCAACTTTGCCTTCGGGGATGAGGACGATGCAGCGCAGTCCGGCGCGTGCCGAGTAGGCGGCGGCAGACGCGGCGGTGTTGCCGGTGCTGGCGCAGATGGTGGCTTTCGCTCCCTGCCGCCGTCATCCCACGATCTTTAAATGAGCCGGTTGGATTCAATCCTTCATATTTGAGATAGAGATTTAAATTGGGGGCGATCTCTTTCGCCAAACGCGGCGCGGGGATGAGCGGTGTGTTACCTTCGAGCAGCGTGACGGGTGTGGCGCGTGGATCGATCTTGAGATATTGTTTGTAGTGTGCAACAATTCCATTCCAACTCATAGCGCGGCGATTATACTATTCTTCAACGGATTTTAAGTCCGCTTCGCGTAAACGGATTGGCTACGCGGTTCATCCGTTTATCCGATTTCTTATCCGTTGAAGATGAGATATGAACAAAATTTTTCTTGTAGTAACAGTGATCACATTGTTAGCGTTGTCGTGCGCCTTGCCCTTTGGCGATGGCGTGTTGCTCAAAGATGATTTCTCGAAGCCCGACAGCGGTTGGAGTTCGTTCAACACCGACAACGCTTCGGCGCAGTATGCGAATGGCGACTATGTGATTAAAGTTTTTCGTGAGACGTGGTTCTCGTGGGGCAACGCGAGCGAGAGAAACTTATCGAATGTGCATATTGAGGTGACGGCGAAAAATTTCGGCAAAACCGACGACGTAGTTTTTGGAATCATCTGCGCCTATCAAGACAAATCTCACTACTACTATTTGGGAATTGATTGGGCGGGGTCATACACCATCGCCCGTTTGAACGGAGATAGTAGCGACGCCGAAGTTTTTCTAACAAACAATAATCGCTGGGCGCGTTCCGATGACATTCCGCGCAAAGCGGCGTCGTACCGTCTCGGCGCAGATTGCGGGAACGGTGCGTTGACTCTTTACGTGGACGGAAAGCAGATCGCTTCGGTGAAAGATTCGACTTTTGCTAAAGGCGATGTGGGGTTGTTTGTCTCCAACGGTGCGTTGACTCTTTACGTGGACGGAAAGCAGATCGCTTCGGTGAAAGATTCGACTTTTGCTAAAGGCGATGTGGGGTTGTTTGTCTCCACACAGAAGACGAAGAATGTCGAAGTGCGTTTTGATGATTTTGTGGTGACGGCGAAATAGCCCAAGACCTCACAGGTCTCGCAACGCGCCCCGTAGCGAAGCGGAGTGGGTGAGACCTGTGAGGTCTTTTCTTTCGTTGTAAAATTCTGCCCATGCCTCTTATCGAATCCAACGCCTACTTCCTCATCCCAAAGCGCACAACGCGAAAACTATTTGGCGGAATTTTAATTGCCATTGCAATCATCGCAACACTCCAGCAACTGTGGCTCCCCTGGCTGGGTTACGCTTTAATTATCAACGACCCCTTGCAAAAGGCGGATGTGATCATTGTGCTGGGTGGGGGGAATGGAGATCGTGAACGGACGGGCGCGCGATTGTATAAAGAAGGTTACGCGCCGTTGATAGTCACAACGGGTGAGCCGTTAAAAATCCCAAGCATAGACGACACACCCTTCGCCAAATTTTCAGCAGACTATTTAATAAAACTGGGCGTGCCTGAAACGGCTATCTTGCAATTTCCCCAAAGCACTTCCACTTGCGATGACGCCCGTTTTACTCTGGCTTCATTGCCACCCGGCACAAAACGTATTATTGTTGTGTCGGATCCATTTCACACTCGCCGCTCGCAGATGATCTTCAATGGGCGATTTAAGAATCAAGTTGAAGTGATCATGGTGGCGGCATCCCCGTCGTGGTTCGATCCGTCTCGATGGTGTATTGCCGTCGGCTCGGAATATCTCAAATTAATTTCAACGGCGACGAGAGGATGCAGCACATGAAACGACGACAAAGAACGGTGAGCAAACGCCCGCGCATTTTGTTGATTCTGTTTTTGCTGGTGTTTGGGCAGGCGGCGATGTTCCTGACTTACTGCGCGCTGTATCTCCTCAACGGTATGGCGATTGCCGATGTCGTGATCCCCGAAATATATTTTGGCACATTTCGCTTTTCGCAAGAGATGATCGCTTACTTGTTATTGACCTCAACCTGGTTGGTGTTGGGGCTTGCTTCGGCGCTCATCGGTGTTGGGCTGCGGCGCGGCAAGTCGTGGGCGTGGACGGCGGCGATCATTTTGCAGGGCGCGATTTTAATTCTAGGATTGGAAGCCTACTTCACGCGCAACGCCGATAGCTCCTTTTATGTTGCTTTGGGATTAGCCAGCGCCATTGTGTTGACTCTCAATCAACGCGAAGTGCTGGTTGTCTACCGCGCCAATCGCGCGACGCTTGCCGAGTGACTACCATGAACGATCTTGATCTTCTCCAACGTTTTGAACCGATCATCTTTTACACGCAGGGCGAACACTTCTTCCCGACGAGCGTGGATCGTTACATCCGTGATTGCTCGTTGTGGGAGACTCGTCCCGATCAACCCGCCACGCGGCTGACCGCCGAAGACGAATTGACTTTGCAAAAACTGATCGAGCCGCGATTTGCCCCGCACGGCACAGTGCATTATCTCCGTTATGTCGAACAGCTCACGCCGTTAGAGGCGGCGAAATTTCTGGCGCGGCATGAACGCAAGTTTCACCGCTCGCGCGGACGTTTAGCCCGCGTGGGTTTGGCGTCGCGCATTGTGGACGCCTTATTCTCGATCACGCTGTTCTTGCGCGGGCGAGTCCCCGGCGGCACTGCCGCCGCCGCCGCCGAAATATATGGAGAGGCGCAGGCAGAAAAAGAGGAATACGTTTATTACGCCCGCGTCGTGCGCCAGAACGGTTACGTCTGTTTGCACTACTTTTATTTCTATGCCATGAACGATTGGCGATCCAGCTTTCACGGCGTCAACGATCACGAATCGGATTGGGAACAAGTGATCGTCTACCTGACCGAAGACTTTGCGCCGCAATGGGTCGCCTACGCTTCGCACGATTTTTCCGGCGACGATCTGCGCCGCCGTTGGGACGATCCCGAATTTAAACGCGAAGGCGATCACCCGATCATTTTTGCCGGAGCCGGATCGCACGCTTCTTATTTTTCTGCGGGCGAGTACATGCACGAAGTGGAACTGCCGTTCAGCGCACCCGTGACTCGCATCTGGCGCACCCTGCAAAAATTTTGGCGCGACACATTGCGTCAAGGTCAAGTGGTTGAAGAAGAGCAAAAACGATCTTCCGGCGTGCTGGTCGTGCCATTTGTAGATTATGCGCGCGGCGATGGAATGCAGATCGGTGAGGGGCGCGAGAAAAAATGGGAAGCGAGATTGTTGCCTGACATTCACGACATGTCGCTCGACCACCCTCAATCTTGGGTGCATCACTATCGCGGCTTGTGGGGACTCTACGCGCGCGACCCGATTGCCGGAGAGAACGCGCCCGCCGGACCCAAATACAATCGCAACGGATCAGTGCGCGGATCGTGGATCGATCCGGTGGGATGGGCCGGGCTCGATAAGGTGACGCCGCCGATGTCGGCGGAGGCTTCGATCCAAAAACGAACCGAAGAGATTCGCGCGCGGCAGCGCAAAGCGCAAGCCGAGATCGAATCAAAAACATCCGAACTGCGCGGGTTGGGGTTAGAAGCAGAATCCATGTTTGACGTGCCGCACTTCAAACCCATTTATTCCGATCACCTCAAAAAAGTTGACGAACTCTCCGACGAGATCGCCGAACTGCAAAAACAGATCGCCATTGATCACGCCTTGCTCGAATCATTAGACGCATACAGTGATCGACTCGCGCGCGGCAACCGTTTGCCCGCGCGCGGTCACCTCAAAGCCGCGCATCATCCAACATCCGAAACCACCGAACAACTTGGGCGGCTGGCAGAAGCCTGGGCGGCGATCAGTTTAGGGCTGCTTATTTTGGGGCTGGTGCTGGTGCTGCTCATCGCGCCGCGTTTGTGGGCGAATGGCATTGTCAGCGTGGTCTCGGCGATCTCATTCCTTGAAGCCTTGTTCCGCCGTGAAGCGAAGGAATTGATTCAGCGCGCGGTCAGCATCTTGGGAATTATTGCCACGCTGGTATTGATCTACGAATTTGCTTTGCCGCTTCTGGTGCTGGGCATCATCGCCCTCGGCATTTTTATTATGGTAGATAATTTGCGCGAACTGGCGGGTTAAAAAAATCACCCTCCCGAAGGTTCCAAAACCTTCGGGAGGGTGATTTTATTTCTTCTCCCACTCTTGCACAGATTGCTGAACAAGAGATCGCGCAAGATCGTCTGGCAATTCGTCCACGCCGGGATACCCCGTTCCATCCAGAACAAATAACGCCGTGCCATCGCTGTGCGTGCTAACCTTTAAACCGCGTCGCGTAAAATCAGTGCCGGCGATCTTTGCCTGAAGAATCTCATCAATCTCCTCCAACACCGATCTAATTTTGATCTGCGGCTGTTTCTCGCGTTCACGCAAATTCCGGTATTGTTTGAAAATATCCATGCTCGGTTTTTCGAGCGGCAAATTTTTTGCTTCTTCTACACTGACTACTTTCACCGGACGATTCATTACAGGCGGCGTTGGCGTGTGCGGCGGCAACACCGGATCGGGCGTGGTAAGGATCGGCACGGGCGGGGCAGTCGGGTCGGCGCTCACCAAGTTCACGCCAAAGAATCGATTCATCTCATCTACGAGTGTCTTCAAACTGCGGGCAATCGTTGGGTCGGTGATCTCTTTGATATTTGAAAATCGCGCGCCATTCACTTCAATGATCAACCTGCCAGAGGGTGACACGTATAACCGCGCCAGCTCCGGTAGTTCGGGTTCTTTTTTGATCGCCGTTGGAATGTTCGAGGCAAGAGTGGAGAGTGTTGGTTGGAGATTCGATTTCAACGACGAGAGCCAGCTCGGTAACGGTGTTGGGGAATTTGTTTCCGCAGGAATCGGCGGCGTCACCGTAGAGGACGGCTCAACGGTTAGCGGCGGCGCAGCCGTCAACAACGATGCCAGGTGATTCGGATCGTTCTGCGTCTCATCCTCTTTTTCAATTTGCCGCAACCGGAAGGCAAAGGCGATGATGCCCATGCCGATGGCGATGCCGGTGATCAAAACAAAAATTGCGATTCCGCTCATAGACGTTGACAACCTGAACAAAAATGGGTGCTTCGTCCGCCCATGATGATGCGGCGGACTGGTTTGCCACAAGTGTAGCACGGTTCGTCTTGGCGATCATATACGCGGAAATGGTTTTGGTGTTCGCCTTGCGGATAGACCCAATCAATGCTGGAGCCATTGTGCTTGATGGCGAGATTAAGTGTGTGGCGAATACTGCGCCAAAGTTTTTTTACGTCGTCGGGTTTCAGCGAATCGCTGTAACGTTTGGGATGAATCTTGGCGCGGTGCAACGACTCGTCGGCGTAGATGTTGCCCACCCCGGCAAGCAACGTTTGATCGAGTAAAAAAGTTTTCAGCGGTTTGTGATGCGCGCCGAGAATCTCGCCCAGCCGTTTCGCCGTGAACGACGCCTCAAGCGGTTCGGGTCCAAGATGACCGGTCACGTCGTTCACGTCGTCCACCAAATACACCTTGCCAAATTTGCGCGTGTCGTTAAAACGCAACTCGCGCCCGTTGGCAAAATGAAAGATAGTGTGATCGTGTTTGTCGCGCGGGGAGTCGGCGTTCATCACTTCGAGTCGTCCGCTCATTTTTAGGTGGATCAGCAAATATGACCTCTCGGTCATTCCGAGGAGCGTTCTTTGCGATGAGGAATCTATTGTGAGGTGAAACACCAAGTATTTAGCTCGCCGCGTGATGCTTTCGATTTTTTGATCGCGGATGTGCTGGCGAAATTTTTTTGGCGATGGCGTGGCAATGTGCCGCGCCCAGTTAATGGTCACATCTACAATGCGCTGACCCACACACGGCTCGCGCAGTTGACGCACGGTGGTTTCTACTTCGGGGAGTTCGGGCATGGAGGTAATTATAAATTGATCTTGCCCGCGTTTGCTATAATCGTTCTCGAAAGGATAGATGCTATGACTGCCCCCACTATTGACTTGGATAAGTTCATCGAAATTACACCTGGCGTTTGCGGTGGCAAGCCGCGCGTTGCCGGGCACCGCATCACTGTGCAGAACGTTGCCATCTGGCATGAGCGCATGGGCATGAGCGCCGACGAGATCGCCGGTGATTATGATCTCTCCCTTGCCGAAGTCTACGCCGCGCTTGCCTACTACTTTGACCACCGTGACGAAATCGAAAAGTCTATCCATGATGGTTTAGCCTTCGCCGAAGAAATGCGAAAAGAGCATCCGTCACTCGTAAAACAAAAACTGTATGGCAGACGAGATTAAATTCTTCATGGATGAACACGTCCCGCCCGCTGTGACTCGCGGCTTGCGACGGCGGGGCGTGGATGTGTTAACCGCGCAAGAAGCCAACATGCTCAATCAGGATGATGACATCCTCTTGCTGTTTGCCACCAGCCAAGAGCGCGTCATGTTCACCCAAGACGAAGACTTTTTGGTACTGCATCACAAAATCCCCGAACACGCCGGTATCGCCTACACCCCACAAGGCACATCCATCGGTGACATGGTGCGTGGACTGCTTCTCATCCACGATGTTCTCACGCCCGAAGAAATGCGCGGGCGAATTGAATACCTTTAACACAAAAGCCCCGCGATCTACGCGGGGCTTTTTGTTTGCTCCTCAGCCTGGATTTGAACCGGGAACCCTTCGGTTAACAGCCGAATGCTCTGCCGATTGAGCTACTGAGGAATGTGATGCAGATTACGTGTCGAGCAAGATGCCATCTTGCTCTACCAACGCGATGCGGATTATATGTAGTTGGAGGAGGAGTGTCAAGGCAATCGTTTATAATGATTCATCAATGACCACTGAACTCGCCGACTCAGGTGTTGCCGACTCTGCTGAGACCCCGTTTTATTCTCAACGAGCGGTCACGCTCGCACTTCTCTCACTCGCCATCATCTTCGGCGCGTGGTTTCTCAATGCGCCACCCGGCTTGCTCGG
>JACRLA010000060.1 GCA_016215145.1 Chloroflexota bacterium | reverse complement strand
CGACATCGTTGCCACAGGCGATATGGGGATCGGCAACACGACTCCCTCGGCGGCGATCACTGCCGTCATCACCGGCGAACCGGTAGCGCGCGTCACCGGACGCGGCACCGGCGTGGACGAAGCCGGGTTGCAACGCAAAGTTGCCATGATCGAAAAAGCGATTGCGATCAACAAACCCGATCCAAAAAATCCAATGGATGTGTTGAGCAAAGTCGGTGGTTTGGAGATCGCCGGGATCGCCGGGGTGATCATCGGCGCGGCAAGTGGCGGCGTCCCCGTTGTGATTGACGGATTCATTTCCGGCGCGGCGGCGTTGATCGCCTGTCAACTTGCGCCCGAAGTTAAACCGTATCTCATCGCCGCGCATCAATCAGTGGAGATCGGTCATCGCGTGATGTTAGATCATATTGGGTTGCGTCCATTGCTTGATATGAATCTGCGGCTCGGTGAAGGCACGGGTGCGGTGTTGGCGTTTCATCTGATCGAAGCGGCAACGCGAATCTTAAACGAGATGGCAACTTTTGAGGAAGCGGGCGTAAGCACTAAAGAATGATCAATGAACAATGAAACAATGAACAACTCGCGATGAGATTTTTACTTTTAGCAATTGGGTTTCTAACGACTTTGCCTGTGCGCCTGAAAGAGGCGACGATGCGCGATGTAGGGAGTGCGGGGATGTGGTTCCCCATCATCGGATTCTTTATGGGTCTGACGTTGGGTGCGGTTCATCTCGTCCTCTTGCAATTCTTCGCGCCGCTTCTCGCCGCCACGCTCACCGTTGTGACATGGATCGTGATGACGGGCGGGCTGCATCTCGACGGTCTCGCCGATTGTTGCGACGGGTTATTTATCTCCGCGTTACCAGAACGACGTTTAGAGATCATGCGCGATCCACGACTCGGTTCGTTTGGCGTGATCGGGTTAGTATCGATCATTGCGTTGAAAATATTTGTGGTCGGGTCAATAGACTTCCGAAGTCTTCGCGGTGTGTGCGACTTCGGAAGTCTCCCGATAATCCTCGCCCTGACGATCAGCCGTTGGTTAATCTTGATCGTGGCGCGGCAGCCGCAAGCGCGACCCACTGGCATGGGCGCCGAGTTCGCGCTCGGCATCACGCGGCGCACGATCTTCATTGCCGCCATCGTGCCGTTGTTGTTCGTGATCGTCGGTTGGGTTGCATGGCAAGTGTGGGTCGCCATCATCGCCGCGCACGCGATTACGTTTTTTGTGATTCGATTCGCCCACGCGCGCATCGGCGGCGTCACCGGAGACGTGATCGGTTTTACAGTTGAACTATCTGAAATAATCGTGTTGCTAATCTTCGCACTCAAACTATGAACTTTCCTTTTCGACTCGGCACCACGTCCTACATCATCCCCGATGATATTTTGCCAAACGCGCGTTACTTGGCAGATAAGGTGGACGATGTGGAACTGGTGTTATTTGAAGTAGATGATGGGCAAAATAATTTGCCGTCACGCGAAACGATCTGCGAACTCAATGGGGTCGCCGCCTCTCACGGTTTAACTTTCACCGTGCATCTACCGTTGGATTTGCGCTTGGGCGATGGCGGCGACGAAAACCATGCGTCGTTGATCAAAGCGCGTAAAGTAATTGACTGTACGCGCGATCTAAATCCGTTTGCTTATGTAATGCATCTCGACGGCAAAGAAATTAAAAGTGGCGGCACGTCGAGGCAAATGCAACAATGGCGCGATAGCTCGATACGCGCGTTAGAGATCGTCGGCGAGTATGCCGGCGGCGCAGAAAAATTGGCGGTAGAAAATTTGGAGCGTTACCCGCTCGACTTCATCGTACCCGTCATCAATCGCGTGGCGGTGAGTCGTTGTGTGGATGTGGGACATCTGTGGCTCGACGGTCACGACCCACTGCCCTACTTGCAGCAGGCTCTACCGCGCACCAAAGTGATTCACATTCACGGCATCGCCGAGCGCGATCACAAATCGTTGGCGCATGTTTCATCCGAAAAATTGTATCCCGTGCTTGATCTATTGCGTCGAGAAAATTTTTCGGGCGTGATGACGATAGAGGTGTTTGGGGAAGAGGATTTTGAAACCTCAATGCAGACTCTACAAACGTATTGCGTAATGCGTAATATGCAACACGGAATACGCAATACGTAATACGATTTTTATGACTCAACGACTCACTTTGATTCTCGGCGGAGCGCGAAGCGGCAAAAGTTCTTACGCGCAGAAAATTGCGGCGGAGCGCGGGGACACGGTTTTGTATGTGGCAACTGCCGAAGCGGGCGATGATGAGATGGCGGCGCGCATCTCCGCGCATCGCGCCGAGAGACCCGAACATTGGCAAACGCTGGAAGCGAGTCGAGAGGTTGGCACGGCGATTCGTTCACAGGCAAACCAAAATAAAATCGTCTTGCTCGATTGCTTAACCCTGCTCGCCAATAACATTATTGTGCCGTTACCCGAACCCGTGAGCGAAGAGGCGGCAACACACGCATTGAAGAAAGAAGTGGATGAACTTATGCTCGCTTATCACAACAGTAACGCCGAATGGATCATTGTCTCGAATGAAGTTGGGCTTGGTCTTGTGCCACCTTACCCATTAGGACGGGTTTACCGCGATGCACTTGGCAGAGCAAACCAACAACTCGCCGCCGTCGCCGACGAAGTGATCTTAATGGTGGCGGGCTTGCCAGTAAAAATAAAATAGATGCGCCCCTACCTCATCACTCTCTCCCTCCTCACCCTCGCCCTCATCTTCAGTGTCGGGTTAGGGTCGGTGTATATCGCGCCGCTCGAAGTGATCCGTATTTTTCTTTCGCGTTTGCCTCTCAACTTAATACGTGACTGGCAAGAGACCTCTGAAATAATTTTGTTCGACATTCGTCTGCCGCGCACTCTGCTCATCGTCCTCACTGGCGCGGCACTCGGCGGAAGCGGCGCATCGTATCAAGGACTCTTTCGCAACCCGCTCGCCGATCCGTATCTCATCGGCATTGCTTCGGGCGCAGGACTCGGCGCGGTCATCGCCATGTCAATCGAATTTCCAACGACGCTGCTCGGACTCTTCACCGTTCCCATCGCCGCTTTCATCGGCGCGCTGATCACCGTTGCCTTCGTGTATAACATCGCCCGCGTCGGCAAGGGCGCGCAGGTCACAACTTTAATTCTTGCCGGTGTTGCCGTTGGTTCATTCGCCACTGCCATCACAACTTTTCTCATGCTGCGTTCGCAAGAACAACTGCGCCGCGCCATCGGTTGGCTGCTCGGAGGTTTCGCGCTCGGCGGATGGCTGCCTGTCATCGCACTGTTGCCTTACATCATCACCGGTCTCACAGTTTTGATTCTCTTCGCCCGTCCGCTCAACGTGTTACAGTTCGGTGATGATCAAGCGAGTCAAATGGGATTAAATGTTGAGCGCGTGAAAATG
>JACRLA010000059.1 GCA_016215145.1 Chloroflexota bacterium | reverse complement strand
TAGCGAGTTCATCGCGTCTCGCGCGGAACGGTTCGAAATGTATATTGATATTCTTCGCCAAGATCATTTTGCAATCCACGCAACCGATACCCGCGCGACGACACTCGGTATCAATCATCGTCAACTCATTCGGTGAAAAAGTTTTGTGCAGCGTGAAGACGTTGCACACTTCGGGGCGTCCGGGATCATTGCGGCGTTGGCGCTGCGGGTCGGTCACCATCGTTTTCACTTTGGCTTCGGTCTCGCTCGGTGTTGCCGCCAACTCAATGTGATTATTTAAACTCTTCCCCATCTTCTGCGCGCCATCTGTCCCCAACACTTTCGGATACTCGGTGTTCTTCATCTGCGGCTCGATCAACACTTGCTTCTTGGTGCGGAAGTTAAACGTCCGCACGATCTCGCGCGTGAACTCGATGTGCGATGCCTGATCGACTCCGACTGGCACGACATTGGTTTTATACAGAACAATATCCGCGCTCATTAACACGGGGTAGCCGACGAGTCCATAATTAACATTGTGAGGTTGTTGAGCCACCTTCTCTTTGAACGTCGGCAAGTCGGTTAATTTTCCGAGCGGTGTGAACATAGAGAGAATGGTGTGCAGTTCGGTCACTTGCGGCACATGACTCTGCACAAACATGATCGATTCGGCCGGGCGGATGCCTGCCGCCAACCAATCGAGCGCCATCTCTGCCGAGTTTGTTTTTAAATCTTCAAACTCTTCCATCGTCGTTAACGCGTGCAAATCTACAATGCAATACACGCACTCGTAATCATCTTGCAGCGCCACGTAATTTTTAATCGCGCCCAGATAATTTCCCAAATGTTGCCGCCCGGTCGGGCGCGCGCCAGAAAAGACTCTTCCTTTTTTATTGTTCATTGTTCATTGTCTCGTTATTCATTTAATGATGATCGTCTTGTGTTGTTTCCGTTGGACGCGGCGGTAATTTATCGGCGAGTAGTTTGGCGATCTCGCCCGGCTCAGCATGTCGTCCTAATGCTTTCTTCGAAAAGATCAACTCTCCATCCAGCACGACCTCAAACCGTCCTCCGTCCGACGGAACAATGGTCACGCTGTCGAGTTGAAATTCATATTTGGTCAATAGTTCGCCTATCAAACTGATAGCGCGGGGTGTGTACTTTCACTTGGCGCAGTAGGTGAGTTCGAGTTTGGGTTTCATGGGGGAGATTATAAATGAACAATGAACAATGAGACAATGAACAAAATTTTAAAATCCCAAATCCCAAAATCCAAACTTTCAACTTCAAACCACCCAACCACCTAATCACCTAACCACCCTTGTATAATCGCCATTATGCTTAACTCAATTCTACAAACCGCAATCGAGATCGCCCAAAACGCTGGCGCGATTCTCAAAGTACATAACGGGGATCGGCAAATTACTTTTAAGAGCGAGATCGATCTCGTCACCGATTACGACAAACGATCCGAAGCGTATATTGTCAACGCGCTACGTCAAGCCTTTCCCGATCATGCTCTGCATGGCGAAGAAGGCACGCGCATCAACAAAGGCGCGGACTACGAATGGATGATCGATCCGCTGGATGGCACGACAAACTTCGCACATAGCCTGCCCATCTTCAGCGTGTCATTAGGTTTAGCGCATTTCGGCGAACCGCTGTTAGGCGTGGTCTATGATCCATCGCGCGAAGAAATTTTTAGCGCGATCAAAGGCGAAGGCGCGCATCTCAATGGCAAACCGATTCGTGTTTCTACAACATCGAATCTGAATCACTCGCTGCTCGTCACGGGCTTTCCGTACGATGCCCGCATCAACCCCGACAACAACGTGAAAGAGTTTGTGCAATTCACCATGCGCTCGCAAGCGGTTCGCCGTTTGGGTTCTGCCGCGCTCGATTTGTGTTACGTCGCTTCGGGGCGCTTTGACGGCTTTTGGGAAAAACGAATCAACTTGTGGGATGTCGCCGCTGGCACGATCATCGCGCGTGAAGCGGGTGGCGTTGTCACCGAAGCCAATGGCGAGTCGCCGATTCCGCATCACTGCATCGTCGCTTCTAACGGATTGATTCACAATGAGATGATGACCGTTCTGCGCGATGGCGACAACGCGCCGCTTCCCTAATCAAAAACTTCCGAAGTCTGCGAGACTTCGGAAGTTTGAAATCTTCCTAACCTCTATGACCGAAACCCTCTCCCTCCTCTTCAGCGGAATCACCATCCTTCTTCTCCTGTTGATGTTCGTCGCCATTGTTTGGCTTTCTTTGCGGCGGGCGCCGTCTCCGAATCTCGATCCCGAATTAATTCGAAAATTGGAGCAATCACTCACCGAAAGCGCGCGGCTTCAAGGCGAGTTGTCTGCGTTGAGGCAGCAAATGGAATCGGTCTCGACTCAGGTGAGCAATGGATTGAAAGGCGTGGGCGATCAGGTGAAGGTGTTCGGTGAAGTGCAGACGAAGCTGGGTGAGCTGACCAAAGCTACCGAACAAGTTTATAACGTGGGCAAAGATATTTCGGGGTTGAATGAGATTCTGCGCGCGCCCAAACTGCGCGGCGGCTTCGGCGAATTGTTGCTCAATGATCTACTGGGCAAGGTGATCCCCAACGAGTATTTTGAGATTCAACACAAGTTTGCCGGTGGCGAAACGGTGGACGCGATCATCAAACTCAATTCGCGCCTTGTGCCGATTGATTCAAAATTTCCGTTGGAGAATTTCCGAAAGTATGTTGGGGCTGATGAGGGCGACAAAACAAAATTGCGGCGCGAGTTCGAGCGCGACGTGCGGCGGCACATTGACGCCATTGCCATGAAATATATCCGCCCCGACGAAGGCACGCTTGATTTTGCTTTGATGTATATCCCGGCAGAGAATGTGTATTACGAAATTGCCGTGACCGATGAAAGCGCGTTGATGGAGTATGCCTTGAGCAAACGGGTGGTGCCGGTCTCACCCAACACCTTCTATGCTTATCTCAACGTGATCTTGCTTGGCTTACGTGGTTTGCGTATCGAACAACGGGCGAAAGAGATTCTGGATCACCTCTCACGTTTGCAAACCGAATTCGATCAACTGCGCGATGACTTTGATACGATGGGCAAACATCTCGACAGCGCGAGCAAAAAATATCAAGAGGCGCAGCGACGGGTGGAAGAATTTTCGTCGAGGTTGAGTAAATTGAAGACTGACTAAAACTTCAAATCCCAAATCCCAAATCCCAAACTCCAAACCACCAAACCACCTAACCACCAATCTCCAATCTCCAACCTCTAATCCTCAACCAAATACGCGCTCAACTCTTTCACAGTGGGCATGGCGCGCAAATGTGAAAGCGCCCGCTCGCTGATCTGCCGCACGCCTTCGGGGCTCATGCGCCACTCGGCGGCTATCGCTCGCAACGGGCGGGCTTCGCCGCCTCCCAAGCCAAACCGGAGTCGCAAAATCTCTGCTTCGCGCGCGTCGAGTCGGGATAAGGATTCTTCGATGACGTGAGTCAAATTATTTTCGGCGACCACGGTTTCGGGATCAAGTGCAGTGTCGTCTACGACGCGCTCCAGTGATTCGCGCTGTTCATCCTCTAACGGCGCATCGAGCGAGACGATGGCTTGAGCATCTTGCATTAATTCTGTTGCCGTTTCAGATGACACACCCACGCTCTCGGCGATCTTTTCGATCTGCGGTTCGTCGCCTTCTTCCTGCGCCAATTGAGAAGCGACTCGCCGTAGTTGGCTGATCTTGTGGACGCGATTTACAGGCAGGCGCACGGTGCGCCCAAAGTTAGCGATGGCGCGTCCAATGCTCTGCCGAATCCACCACACGGCAAACGTGGCGAAGCGCGTGCCGCGATTTGGGTCATAACGATCTGCTGCTTTCAACAATCCAAAGATTCCTTCTTGAACCAGATCGTCGTAGGTCATGGTTGAGTTGCGGAACTTTCCGGCGAGATTCAAAACGAGTCGCAGGTTGTGAAGGATCAACGCTTCACGCGCCGCGTCGGCATCCGCAAGCTGATGTTTGAGGGCGCGGCGGCGTTTGGGATCCAGATTCTTTTTTGTCAATTGTTTTTGCGCGGCGTGTCCGTGCGCCACGCGCCGCGCCAGCGACATCTCTTCTTCATGGTTCAGCAAGTGGAGCGGGGTTTGTTCTCCCATGATGCGTTGCAGAGGTTTTGTTGAAGTGTTCATAGTGATCATTTAAATACGACAAATTTTGACCTATTTCTATAGAACTATAGGACATTTCCTGCCAGAAGTAAAATAGGTTGTATAGCCCACTATGATAATTGTGACTTATAATATCTGTATTAGATATGGAACTACGTCATTTGACTTATTTTGTGGCGGTTGCCGAGCGGCTTAATTTTTCGCGCGCGGCGGAAGCCCTACACGTTGCTCAACCGGCGATCAGCCAACAAGTGCGCGCTCTCGAAAACGAGTTGGGCATTTCGTTGTTTGATCGGATCGGCAAGCGTGTGACATTGACCGAGGCTGGTCGGGCGTTGTTGCCTCACGCGCGGCAGATACTTAACGCGGTGGAGGCGGCGCGCAATGAGATTCGTGAGCGCGGCACTTTAAAACGCGGCACAGTGAGTCTAGGCGCGCCGCCGACGGTGAGCGCGTACGTTCTTCCCGCGAAGATTACTTCGTTTGAACAAAAACATTCGGGGCTGGATGTGATGCTGCGTGAAGCCGGCACAGAAACGCTCGTCACTCTCGTGGAGCAAGGGCAATTGGACATGGCGATTGTCTCAACCGATGTGCTGCCGCCTTCCGTTGAATCGACTCCCTTCCTAGAAGAAACGTACGTGTTGGC
>JACRLA010000191.1 GCA_016215145.1 Chloroflexota bacterium | reverse complement strand
TGAGCAGGGCGGGGCGATTGAGGTCGGCGATGAGTGAGGCGGCAAACGGCAGACGCGCGGCACGAGGAAGATTTAACGAGATCGATTCGCGCCCGATGCGTTGAGTGACGTCGGCGTATTCGGGGAGGGCGCGAAAGGCGGAGAGGAGGGAAGAGAGATTCATCTTGCGTCAGACTTCCGAAGTTTTCAAAACTTCGGAAGTCTCAATTATTTCAAATCCTTTTTCCATACACTCGGCATCTTCTCCCCATACACAATCTCATCCGCTCCCAAAAATTCTGCGAGTTCCTCAATCGCCTGCCTCACCGCTTTGCCATTCTTCGGCGCGTTGGGTTCGGCGTAAACTGCCTCGACCATTAACTTGTTTTGTTCACGATCCATTTTGGGGCTGACGCGCCCGATGAGTTGATCGCCATGCAGAATCGGCAGCACGTAATAACCGTATTGCCGTTTCTTCTCGGGGACATAAATTTCAATTCGATAATAAAAGTTGAAAAGAGATTCGGTGCGCTTGCGATCACAGATCAAGTTGTCGAACGGCGAGAGCAGGGTCGTGCGCGGCGACCACGCGCCGTTTTGGAGCGAATCGATCAAGGGGATGTCGTCGTTGTGGATATACCAATCTCCCTTGAAAGAACTTTCGTTTTTGTAGAGACGTCCCGCCGGGACATCTCTACTGAGCATCACACGCGAAATTATTTTTTCTTTTTCCAATTCCCCTAAAACCTGTTTAAGATTCGGATACCGCCCGCGCGTAAAGTGAAAATTGATCTGCGTGGGGGTGGCGACGCCCAAAGCGCGCAACGATCTTTGCGCGGCGCGGCGCACGGCTTCGCGTTCCGACAATTTTTCGCGTGGCGTCCATTCGGGCAATACCCGTTCACTCAAATCCCATTGCTTTTGAATCCCCTCGCGTCCGGCGACCATGATCTTGCCGTCAATCCACAAAATATCAATCATGCGGCTGATGTTGCGCCCCGATGTCCAACCGGTGGAGACCCACGCTTTGGGATGGGTGCCCGCCTCTTCAAACTCGCGTGATAAAACGGGACCACGTTTGCGAATGTGAGCCAGGACGTATCTGCGAAGTTTGTCGTTTTCTTTTGTCCATGCCAGTGTGCGCCCGCTCCACGGGTATTCACTCATCAAGCGTTGGAAGATCGGGTAATCTTCGGTTAACACAATCGAAGCGCAGTGCGCCCAATACTCAAAGAGTTGGCGCTCGTCCCACATCAACTTATCGAGCTCGTCTAAATCGTAATTGCCCAAACGGCTGAACAAAACCAGTTGATGAGATCGTGCCACCGCGCTGATCGGGTCGATCTGCAAGCAGTTGATGTCGCGCACCACATCTATGATGCTTGTGGCTTTTGCGCCAGCGAGACGTTGTTTGGTGATGAAGAGGCGGCGGGCGAGAGTGGAAGTGAGAGAGAGAGTCATCAGGGATCAGTAATTGGTAATTAGTAATTGGAGATTAGAGATTGGAGATTGGGAATGTTATGAGTAAATGAAAGAGTCGTAAGGCAGGCACTCTAATCCGCAGTGTTACTTTGTGCTCGCGTATCGCGTATTGCGTATCGCATCACGTATCACGCATCACGCGATAGGCTATCCGCCATTCGCCATCTGCTATAAGCCATCAGCTATTCGCCATCCGCCGTTCCATTAAACTTATTCATCGCCGCGTTCAAGCCTTCATTCACAAACACTTCAATCGCCTCAACCGCTTTATCCAAAGTTAAGTTCATCACTTCGCCGTCAAACTTGTCAAAGTCGCGCAAGACGTAAGCGGCGGCGAGCATACGCCCCGGCGGGCGACCAATGCCCAAGCGCAGGCGCGGGAAATTTTGTGTGCCGAGTCTTTCGATGATCGACTGCACACCGTTTTGTCCTGCCGAGCCACCTTGTGGGCGCAAGCGAATCGTGCCAACCGGTAGATCGAGATCGTCGAAGCACACCAAAAAATTTTCAAGCGGCACGTCGTAAAAATGCAACAACGACGCAACGGCGTCGCCCGAAAGATTCATAAACGTTTGCGGTTTGGCTAAAACAACGGAGTGAGTCTCAACATTGATTGTCGTGATCAACGCTTTGCCTTGTCGGCGCGTGAACGCCGTGCTGTGCTTCTTGGCGAGTCTATCTACTGCCATGAAGCCGACGTTGTGACGGTTGAATGCGTATTCGCGCCCGGGGTTGCCGAGACCAACAATGAGAAATTTTGTCATGTCAAGAGAAAACCGCGAAGGCGCGAAGCACGCAAAGATTAAAAAAACTTTGCGCCCTTGGCGACTTGGCGGTGAAGGTTTTGTTTTAGGGTTTCTTGATGTCGCTGCCGACTCGTCGCCACCAACGGCGAATTGGGCGTCTGATTCTATCACGCAGCGCGGCATAAAGTCCAAGAATCGCAAAAAGAAAAAATGTGATGGCGCTCCCGCCGCAAAATGAGTTGCCATAAGGTGTGGGATCGAATTGAATTGGAGCGCGAGTAGGAGCGGGGATGAAGGATAAAGTTGGTGTGGGGGGTAACGGTGTCGCCGTCGTGGGCGCGGAGGCAGTTGGAATAAGGGTGGCAGCCACTGCGGCGGAGTCGCTAGCCACAGGCGTGGGCGTGATCGCGTTCCCGATCTGAATCCGTCTAACAATCGCCTCTTCCGGCTTCGTCGAATCTTTTGAATACACGCGCAAGCGAATCATATACAGCCCGTCGCTGAGTCCGCGCGTGTCCCAAGTTGCTAACGCGCCTGTGGCGATGGGCGTGGTGGATGTTTGAATCTCAAACCAGGTCTCGGTCGGATTCGGATCGTAAGCGAAAGCGATCTCGTAGCGCACAAATTGCGGATGAGTCGCTGAGCCGCTGATGCTCACTTGTCCGCGAATGGTTTGCCCTTGCGCTGGTGAGGAGATGATTGCCGCGCCGATTTGGATGAAGATGAGGAAAAGATTCATGATGGGAGATTCTAATACGCAATACGCATTACGGAATACGTGTTTCGTATTGCGTATTCCGTATCACGGTATCTTCGTCGCTGTCGGTGTGCGTGTGTTCGTTGGGCGTGGCGTGTTGGTGGGGGTTGGCGTGCTTGTCGGTAGCGGCGTGTTGGTTGAGGTGAATGTCGCGCTGGGGGCTCTGCCCAACGTGGCGGCAGGGTTGGCGGTGCGGGCGATCTGTTTGACGCTCTCTTGGATGATCACAAACGTGGTCTGCCCGGCGCGTATTTCTGTTTCGCCCGCGTAATCTTCGCCGCCGATTTTTAATTTGTAGGTGTAAACACCTGCGGGTAGATCAGACAGGACGAAATTTTCTTTGTAGATCGGATCGTTATTAACGAACTGCGCCGAGTAGGTGACGATGGGATAGTGCAGGCGTTTCGAGTCGATCACTTCAATGGGTAGATCGGTGATGTACTTTCCATTTTTATCTAACACCCGTCCTGCCAACACACCCCAGCCTGTCGGCGGCGCAAGCCACAGTTCGGGGTTCACGGTTTTCAAAAATTTATTCTCGCCGATGCGAACTTCAAAATGCAAATGAGGTCCTGTTGAAAAACCGGTGCTGCCCACGAGTCCAATTTGTTCGCCCAACTTCACCGGTTGATTGGGCCAGACATTGGTTTCGGACATGTGCGCGTAGACGCTGTACGCCGATTGTCCGTTGAATCCAAAATCGTGTTTGATGACGACGGCGTTGCCGTAAGGATCTTTTTCAACAGGCTTCGTTCCTAACAAACCATACCCGACCCAAACCACTGTGCCGCTGTTGGCGGCTAACACCGGAGTTCCCATTGGCGAATCGAGATCGACTCCGGTGTGGGCGTTCATGAATCCAAAGTAGGTGCTGCCGTAACGATACAAAGGATGGGGCCAGTTAACAGCATTGGAAGCGATGGGGCGGGCGAACCAAAAATGATCTTCGGGGCGCACGGAGAGGGGGACTGGGACGGGTGGAGGCCGCCAGGCCAGAGTCGGCACCGCCGTTTGTGTGCCGAAGTTGATCCGAAATGGATCGCTGGAGTTAATGTTCGGTTGCGATCCTGAATCAACGAGGGTTGGCGTGGGTGATCCATTAAATGGATCGAGTGTGGCGAGTGGCACAACCGTTGATACAGGTTTGATCGTGACAGCAGGCTTTTGTGTGATGACAATTGCGACTGGCGTGCGCGGGGCGCAGGAAGCAATTAGCAAATAGCAGATAGCAAATAGCAGATAGCGAATAGCAGGTAGCTGAGAGCCAATATCCAACTTCCAACTTCCAACTTCTAACTTCCGATTCATGGTGTGGCAGTCGGCTCTTCGGTGGAGGGTGGCGCGGTGTTGGTGCGCGTGGGCGTGATGCTGGGGGTGAATGTGATCGTTGGTAAACCGAGTCGGGTTGGGACGAGAGTCGGCGTGCGCGTGACTGTTGGGGTGAAGGTCGGCGTGCGCGTGGGTGTGTTGGTCGGCGTGAGGGTGATGGTTGGAGTCAACGTCGGCAGATCAGTTGCAGTAGGAGTGTTGCTCGGCGTGAGGGTGATCGTTGGCGTGTTGGTGATGGTCGGTGTGAATGTCGGCGTGACAAACGGAGTGGCTGTGGCAAAGGCACTGGCGGGATGCACTTCGCGCATC
>JACRLA010000058.1 GCA_016215145.1 Chloroflexota bacterium | reverse complement strand
TTCAAATCTACGGATCGCGGTGAGACGTGGACGATCAACGAATCGCTTTTCGATCATCCGCATCGCGGCACATGGTTTCCGGGCGCGGGTGGGTTGGGGCTGCACACGATCATTTTGCATCCCACCAATAAGGATCGGATGTGGATAGGCGTTTCGACGGGCGGCTGCTATCGCACCGATGATGGCGGCGTCACCTGGAATCCGCGCAATAAAAATGTGCGCGCCGATTTTCATCCCGAGAAATTTCCTGAATACGGACAGTGTCTTCACAAAATGGATTTGCATCCGAGTCAGCCCGATGTGTTGTATCAACAGAATCACTGCGGCGTATATCGTAGTGACGACGCGGGCGACACTTGGGTTGACATCGGCGACGGCAAATTGCCAAGCCGATTCGGTTTTCCGATTGCCGTGCATCCGCATGATCCCAAAACAGTTTACGTGGCGTTAGAGCAGAGCGATGAATTTCGGATTAGCGTGGATGAAAAATTTTCGGTGTGGCGCAGTAAGAACGGCGGCGACTCGTGGAAGCGACTCTCGAAAGGATTGCCCGATAAGGCGCGTTTGGTTGTGTTGCGCGAAGCGATGGCGACAGACACGCTCGACGAGGCGGGCATTTACGTTGGCACAAGCACCGGGCAACTCTTCGCCAGCCGTGACGACGGCGACTCGTGGAATTTGATGGCGGACTTTTTGCCGCCGATCCTTTCGGTGGAAACCGGCATACGATAAAACGGAGACTCTATGAAAAAAATAACTCCATTCTTATGGTTCGATACTCAAGCGGAAGAGGCGATGAATTTTTATGTCTCTATTTTTAAAAATACAAAGGTGTTAAATGTTTCTCCGGGTCCTAACGGTAGAGCGATGTCTGTCTCCTTTGAACTCGAAGGGCAAGAGTTCATGGCGTTTAACGCCGGACCTGAATTTAAATTCACGGAAGCCATATCACTTTTCGTGGATTGCAAGACGCAGGAGGAAGTAGACGAACTTTGGGAGAAGCTTTCGGCGGGCGGAGAAAAAAGCCGGTGCGGCTGGCTCAAAGATAAATTTGGCTTGTCGTGGCAAATCGTCCCTTCTGCTTTGGGTGAGTTGCTGGGTGACAAAGACCCTGAGAAGTCGAAGAGAGTCATGGAAGCAATGCTTCAAATGAATAAGCTTGACATTGCGGGTTTAAGGCGAGCCTATACGCAAGAGTAGTGGAGGTGACTCAAATGGCACAACCTGATTTGATCGGAATTGTCGTGCGCGATATGTCCGCTTCGCTGCGTTTCTACCGTTTGCTGGGGTTGGACATTCCCCCGGACTCGGATACCGAGCCACACGTGGAGGTCGTTTTGCCCGGCGGCTTCCGCATTGCCTGGGATAGCCTTGAGATGATGAAGGAAATTTACCCGGACTGGATTGAACCCAGCGGGCAGCGGATGACTTTGGCGTTCAAGTGCGAGAGTCCGGTGGCGGTGGATGCTTTAGTTAACCGCATGGTTCAAAGTGGATACCCTACTCATAAAGAGCCGTGGGATGCTTTTTGGGGGCAACGTTACGCTGTCGTTGTTGATCCAGATGGAAATCTGGTTGATCTGTTTGCAAGACTGTAACGAGTCCATATCCAAAAATTTTCTAATAAGGAGTTTCCAATGTCAATTAACATCGTTACCCATATCGAATGGCAAAGCAAAGATTACGCAAGACTCGCCAAGTTTATGACTGACGTATTCGGTTTCAAGTTTGATCCCTTTGGCGAAGGTTATATGTTTTACACGCCTGGCGGCGATGGCGTGAGTATTGGCATTAGTCAAGACACGGACGGCGCGACGGCGGGCGGTTCACCTAGCGTTTATATTTCTGTGAAATCTATTGACGAGACGTTAGCAATGGCGCAGAAATTGGGCGGCACGGTTGCGGTGCCAAAAACCGTGATTGCCGGGGATATGGGCGCGTTCGCTTTCGTCAAAGCCCCCGAAGGAAATTTGATCGGGCTGCACGAAGAACACGCGCACTAACAATCTGTCGGAGAGTCAGCAGAAACCCGTTTTCTTGGAGAAAACGGGTTTCTCTGATAACTTGCTAGAGCAAGCGTTGTAATCTTTAGCGCACACTAACGTATAGCCCGATCTAAAATACTATTCTATGCCAACGAAAAAATCTCAACCCATTTTAGAAATTCCGCCCGACATCAAGAAGGCGTTAGCCAAATCGAAAGCAGTAAAGGCGAAGTTCGAGATGATGCCTCCCTCGCATCAAAAGGAGTATTTGGGATATGTGCTTGAGGCGAAGAAGGCAGAGACGCGGGTGCGGCGGATCGAAAAGATGATCGCCGAGTTGGAGAAAAAATAGAATGTCGAAAACAGATTATACCGATGTCGCCGAAGCGATGACCCTGAAATATAAGTCCACAGCGACCAAGATGTATGGGCGGACGACCGATGAAGGAGTGGGTGCAAGTTCCGGCAGCGCATTCCAAACTGTGGTTGAAGTTCGCCGAGAGCGCGTTGAAGTATGTGAAGAAGAAATCTCTTTAATCCAAATTCCGAATCGCCGGATGAAGAAGGGCGAGCAGAGTTAAAAAGATCGTGATTGTCCCGCCCAAGATGAACACCATCGGCGCGCCGAGTTGATCGGCTAACACCCCCACGCCGGCAAACCCAAGTGGCATCAACACAAACGAACCCAACGCATCAATGCTGAACACGCGCCCCAATTTTTCGCGCGGCACAAGTTCTTGCACCGTGTTCGTCCAAATTAATCCAAAGATCGCGAACCCAACGCCACGCGCAAATGAGGCTATGCCAACGCCAATGATCGTGATCGGGAAACCGATTGCCAATGCGGCAATGCCCGTCACCAGAGTTGCCACGTAAGCGATTGCCCCGCGCCGTCGCAAGCGAGCAAAACGCCCCAACCACACTGCGCCCACAATTGAACCAATCGAGAACAAAGTTTGAATGAGACCCAACGCGCCGACATCGGCGTGTAAATTTTGTTTGACGAGCAAGGGCATTGCCACAGAAAACGGTCCATTCGCGGTGACATTGATGAATGCGAAAACGAGAATCGTGATCCACAGCCATGATGAACTAAACACTAAACTGAATCCTTCGCGCAGGTCGGCGAAGATGTGTTGTGGTTCGGAAGGTTTTGATGGTGTCGTCTCGATATGGCGAATGAGCGAAACACAAATTGCCGAAGTGAAAAACGAGAGAGCGTCGAGCGCAAAGGCTAAGGGTGTGCCGCCAACGGCGACAATGACCGCGCCGATGGAGGGACCGATCATGCCGGTGAGTTGCCGGCTTAAATCTGTCAGCGAATTTGCGCTGGGCAGCATTTCGCTTGGCGTGATCTCTGGCACGGCAGCAGAATACGCTGGGAAGAAAAACGCTTCGACGAAACCAAAAAGCAAACTGGCGATATAGATATGCCACAGTTCAAGTTGTCCGGTGTAAGCGAGGAAGGCGACAACTGAAATAACCAGACCGCTCAAAAGATCGGACGACAACATCACACGCAAACGCGGCAGACGATCTACCACCACGCCGCCGATGAGCAAAAACAGAATCATGGGCGTGAGCGAGAAAAAAACCACAACGCCCATCTGCGTAGCGGAACCGGTTTTCTCTAACACCCACCACGCCAGCGCGATGCGATACAAACTATCGCCGAAGCGCGAGATCGTTTGCCCGCTCCACAATAAGGCGAAGGGGTGGTGGGAGAGGGATTTGAAGAGGTTCATTATGGGTAGTCAACGTGATGCGTGACGAGTGATGCGTGAGACGGAATACGCAATACGGAATACGCATTACGTATTGCGTAAAGTTCTAGCGAGTGGTGAGGGTGGCAATAAACGTATCAATCGCCGTCGTGTCTTCCGCGCCGCCGCTTTTGAGGGAGAGATCGAGTTCGAGGAGTTTGTGATACAGGTCTTCGAGTTGAGGCAGGGTGAAGTTGCGGGCTTGCCTCATCAACTTTTCGGCGGGGAAAGATTTTTGATTCAACTTGTTCATCACGTCGTTGATCGTGCCGCCGTGATCCATAATCTCGCGCACTTGCAAAATGAAACGGAATTGACGGACGATCATGTTGAAGATGGCGAATTGATCTTGCGAGGGCTGCGCCAGTAACGTGTGGAATTTGTTCAACGCCTGTTGCGCGTTGCGCGCGCCGAGCGCATCTACCAAATCCCAAATGATTGCTTCACCGGCTGACGGCGTGAGTTGATTCACGTCCTTCACTTCCACCGCGCGCGCCCAATTGACATACGCCAACAACTTGTCAATCTCATTCGCCAACATGCGCGGCTCGTCGCCGATGGCGGTTGCCAATGCCTCGGCGGCATCCCCTTTGAAATCGCCGCCGCTCGCCTTTGCCCGTTTAACGATCCACTGACTCATCGCCGCGCCCTGTGGCACATCACACTTGATAATCTCGGCTTTAATTTTGACGGCGGCTTTGAGCAAACGTGAGGCGGGGTTGATCGGTTTGGATTCGGTGAAGACGAGTTGCGTGGTGTCGGGTAGAAGATCGAAGTAAGCGATC
>JACRLA010000057.1 GCA_016215145.1 Chloroflexota bacterium | reverse complement strand
GTTTGTGATCGGCGTGGGACAGCAAGTTGAGGTGTGGAGTAAAACAGGTAGGGAAGAACAACTGGCGAAGATGAATGATCCTGAAGCGAACCCACGCCGATTTGCGGCGTTGAATCTTTCGACGGGTTCGTAAGTTGTTAGACACTTCGTGTTTTTAAAACACGAAGTGTCTGTGACTATGCACGTCTCTGTTCTTTACAAAGAAGTTATCGAAGGGCTTCAACCGAAATCCGGTGGCCGTTATATAGATGGAACGACGGGGGCGGGCGGTCATGCGTTTGGAATTTTAGAATCGTCGTCGCCCAAAGGCGAGTTGCTCGGGCTGGATCGTGATCCATCGGCGTTGAAAGTTGCGCGTGAGCGATTGAAAGAGTTTGGAGATCGCCTTCACCTGAGACAAGCAAGTTATGTCGAGATGGAAAACGTTGCGCGCGAGATCGGTTGGGGCGCAGTGAATGGGATTATTCTGGATTTGGGATTGTCGTCGCTTCAATTAGAAGATGCGGCGCGTGGGTTCGCTTTCAAGCACGAAGGTCCGTTGGATATGCGATTCGATTCGGCGACCCCGATCACGGCGGCAGATTTAGTGAATGGCGGCAGCCCCGACGAATTGGCAGACATCCTTTTTAAATTTGGAGAGGAACACAACGCGCGGCGGATCGTCAAAGCGATCCTCAAGGCGCGACCGATTAACACAACCCAACAGCTCGCGGCTGTGGTTGCCGCCACCGTAGGCGGCAAACGCGGAGACGTTCACCCCGCGACGCGCACGTTCCAGGCATTACGCATTGCGGTGAATGGCGAACTGGACGCGGTTGAAAAAGTGCTGCCGTTGGCAGTGGGGTTGTTAGCGGTGGGCGGCAGATTGGCCGTGATCAGTTTTCATTCACTTGAAGATCGTTTGGTGAAAAACTTTTTTCGCCGCGAGGCGCGCGATTGCCTTTGCCCGCCGGAGCAAGTGGTGTGCGTGTGTAGACACAAGGCAAGCGTTAAGGAGATCACTCGCAAACCGATGACGCCGAGTGAGGGCGAATTACGCAGTAACCCGCGCAGTCGCAGCGCGAAATTGCGTATTGTAGAGAAAATTTTGTTGGCATAGACCTTGCAGTCATTACCTATATGCAAAACATAATGTCATTCCGTTCCCGTTACGACGATGTCACTCGCGCTTTTCGGCAAGCGCCATGGCGCGTGCAAACGCAGCTTATTGCCACCTTTGCGGCACTCGCCGTCGTCATTGTGGCATTGGGCGGCATGTATCTTGCAGAGGCGTCGCGCACGGCGACTGCCGGACGAGATGTGCAATCCCTTCAGCTTCAAAAAGCAGAATTAGAAATGTCAATCAATCGTCTCAACGCTTCTATCGCGCAGATGAAGTCTGTTTCGCGTTTAGAGACTCGCGTGCGCGAGTTGGGTTACGTTCCGGCGCAATCGTCGCAGGTGGAGTTCATTATTGTAGACGGCTATCGCAAAGGGCAAGCGCAGGCGGCGTTCGTTAAATCTGCGCCCGAAGAAACGCCGGATTACAACGAGACATTGGGAACGTGGTTAGCGCGCGCGTTGTCTACCATGATCGGGCTGGGTGGGTAATGGTTGATTCAGTTCGTGGTCGCTTGCGATTCATCCTTGGCTTCTTTGCCGTCATCACCGGCTTGATCCTTATTCGCTTGGTGAGTTTGCAGTTTGGCAGCTCGGTTGCCTACTTTGAAACGCAGCGCGATCTTGCTTCGAGCTATCGTGTGCAGATCACCGCGCCGCGCGGAAAAATTTTTGATCGTGACGGCGAGTTGTTGGCGACCAATGACGTGCAGTATGCCATTGGCATCTCGCCAGACTTTGTGACTAACCCCGAAAGCGTTGCCAAAATTCTTTCGACGACTCTCAGCCGTCCTTACTCCGAGCTCTACGCGATGACTCAACAAAAGAGCGAGAACGGACAGCCCTCGAAGTATGTCTTGGTGCAGCGTCCGGTACCGGCGGAGATCGGCGAGAAGTTGATCGCCATGCAAAAAGATCTGTTGGGCCCTAACTTGGCGGGCGTGGTGGTCGAGCCGATGCAGCGCCGCGTTTACCCGGGTGGGGTCATGGCGGCGCATGTGCTGGGCTTTGTGGGCTACGACAGCAAAGGGTATTTTGGGGTTGAGGAGTTTTACAACGATGTGTTAACCGGGCGCACGGTGACGGGCATTAAACAAGTGGTGCCGTTTGACGTTGCCCTTAATCCGAATCCGGCTCAGGGTTCAGATTTGTATTTAACTTTGGATCGTGAGATTCAATCTTTGACCGAGCAAGTGTTGAATGATGCGCTTAAACGTTACGGCGCGGAGAGCGGCACGATCATCGTGATGGAACCGAAGACCGGGCGCATTTTGGCGCTGGCGGTTGCCCCGTCGTTCGACCCCAATAAATTCGTGGAACAAAATATAAAACCGAATCCGGTAGTGAGCGCGCAGTTCGAGCCGGGTTCGGGTTTCAAGATCATCACGATGGCTTCAGCGTTGCAGTCGGGCGTGGTCACTCCAGAATCGAAATATGTGGACACAGGTTTTATCGAAGTGGGTGGTGTGACGATTCGAAATTGGAATCGTGCCGCGTGGGGTCCGCAAGATATGACCGGTGTGTTGCAGCACTCGTTGAATGTTGGCTCGGCGATGTTAGCTGTGAAAATGGGACCGCGAAAATATTACAACTACCTCTCGGCGTTTGGCATCGGGCAGCCGACGAACATTGATCTCAGCGGTGAAGCAACGGGGCGAGTTAAACGTCCGGGTGATCGTGATTGGTACGAATCGGATTTGGGAACGAACGCCTTTGGACAGGGGGTGGCGACAACCCCTATTCAGCTTTTGGTGGCGGCTTCCGCCGTCGCCAACCAAGGGGCGATGATGCAGCCGCATCTGTTAGAAAAAGTCGTGGACGGTAATTCGGTTCACAGCACTCGACCGCAAGTGTTAGGTCGCCCCATCTCGCCCGATGTGGCGAATATGCTTTCCAACATGTTGCAGACGAGCGTCGAACGCGAAACGGCGAGTGTGTTAGTGAAGGGCTACAAGATCGCCGGTAAGACCGGCACGGCGCAGATTCCGATTCCGGGTGGTTACGATAAGGACAAAACGATTGCGACGTTCATCGGTTGGGGTCCGGTGGATGATCCGCAATTTATTGTGTTAGTGAAACTCGATAAACCCAGCACGTCCATTTGGGGAAGTGAAACTGCCGCGCCGACTTTTGGCGAATTGGCGAAGAGGCTAGTAGTGTTGATGAAGATTCCGCCGGATAACGTGCGGCGATCTTTGAACCAAGG
>JACRLA010000039.1 GCA_016215145.1 Chloroflexota bacterium | reverse complement strand
GCTCGTCGCCGCTAATTCTTTTTGATTCGGCAGGCGCGCGTCGTGCCATCTGCCTTGGGCGATGTGTTCGGTTAACATTTCCAGAGCGCGCATCTTCTCATCTTCTTTTTTGATCAATTTTCCGTGGCCGAAGATCACCGCCGAGCGATAGTTGATCGAGTGATGAAAAACGGATCGCGCGAACACGATGCCGTCAACGTGCGTGATGGCGATGCACACGGCGCTACCGTCACCGATGTGCTGCATCATGCGGCTTGCTTTGGCTCCGTGCAAGATCAAGGTGTCGCCGTCGCGCGCGTGCAAGGCGGGAATGACGAAGGGCTGATCGTTTTCAGTGAAGCCGACGTGACAGATGAGAGCTTCGTCAATGATCGGGTAGATCGTTTCTTTGTCGTAACGCGCGCGATCAGGGATGCGCTTTACTTTGTTGAGTTCGGTTTCGGGGAAAGTCATTTAAACGCCCTCGAGCACAATCATTTGCGATTTAGCAGAGGCGTGGCGCATCTTGCGCGCCTCACGATATTCGGGCGAGTTCAACCACGCTTTTGCCCGTTCGGAATTTGGAAATTCCAGAATCACCAAACGCTTGGGCATCCAATCGCCTTCCAGCGTTTCAGCCTTGCCGCCGCGCGCAATATACTTGCCGCCGTAAAGCGACACGGTTGGCGGCGCAAGTTTTTTGTATTCTTCATACAGCTTTGGATCGGTCACTTCAATATCAACGAGAATGTAAGCAGGCATAGTAATCTCCAACTTTCAAAAACTAAAAACTAAAAACCAAAATCCCAAAAACTAAAAACTAAAAACCAAAAACCCAAAATCCCAAAAACCCAAAATCCCAAAAACCCAAACTTCAAACTTCAAACTTCCAACCTCCAATCCTCAACCTCCAATCCCCAATCTCCAATCTCCAATCTCTAACCACCCAACCACCCAACTAATCCTTCCCCTTCTCCAGCCACGCATCCAAAAAATAAATGGCGGCGAAGGCTAATAAGCCGCTCACAAAACCTGCGGCTTGGCTCCATACGGGTCCGGCGATCTCCATGGTGGTGATGCCGGTGTAAGGCGCGACCATTGCGCTGAACCACACGCCCGATCTCACAGTCTTCTCGATCCCGGAGTAAGCGAGAATTTGGTCAATGATCAAGAGCGCGAGAAGGAAACCGATCATCACGCCAAGAGTCATGGCAATTCCTATCCCTTGATACGGCGCATACCCCCAACCGTTTACCAGAATGGTTGACCAGCGAAAAACAAAAACAGCCGAGATAGCCACGACGTAACCGCTCGGGCGGTGTTTAAAAAAATTGCTCATGTCTTTTCATTTCTCCTTTTTCACCATGCCTTCGCGCCAAGCGTAGACGGCGGCTTGGGTGCGATCTGTTAAGTGCAACTTCGACAAGATATTGCTGACGTGACCCTTCACCGTTTTCTCACTCAACACCAAACGCGCGGCGATGTCGGCGTTTGACAATCCTTCGGCGATCAACTTTAACACATCCATCTCGCGCGGGCTGAGTTCGGTAACGTTTTGGGGTGAGCGCGATTCTTGGATGAGGCGGGCGGCAACTTTGGGATGCAGAGTCGGCTCACCCTTTGCGGCAGCGCGAATGGCGGCAACAAGTTGATCGGGCGTAACATCTTTAAGCAGATAAGAGAACGCTCCGGCTTTGATCGCCGGGAAGATGTGCGTATCATCGTGAAACGAAGTGAGGACGATGATGCGCGTGTTGGGGGTGATGCGGTGGAGGCGGGCGGTGGCTTCCACCCCATCCATGCCGGGCATGAGCAAATCCATCACGATCACATCGGGGATTAATTCTTGCGCCAGTTTGACCGCCTCTTCGCCCGAGCTCGCTTCGCCGATCACTTGCAGATCGGGCTGCGTTTCCAAATAACCGCGCACGCCTTTACGCACAACGGCGTGATCGTCAACGAGGAGGAGGGTGATGGGCATAGTAGTGAACGGTAATCAGTGTTCAGTTATCAGTAATTGGTAATTAGTAAATGGCTATTTGCTATACGCCATTCGCTATCAGCCATTTGTTACGTTGAATTCTATATGTATCGTTGTGCCGTCTTTAGAGCTGGCGATCTGGAAGTTGCCGTTCACGGCTTCGACTCTTTCGCGCATGGAGCGTAAGCCAATGCCACTCTGTGAGGCTTTAGTATTAAAGCCTTGTCCGTTGTCGCGTATCTCGAGCATAATTTTATCTTTGTTTAGCTCTAAAACAAAATTCACTTTGGTGGCACGACTGTGTTTACTAATGTTGGCTAAGGCTTCTTGGGTGACGCGGAAAATTGTTTGCTGGGTTTCGTCGGGTAATTGAATTTGTTCGGGTAAAGAATAAAGAGTGATGATCGTTGTTTGCGCTTCCCACGTTTGCAAAAGTTCGCGCAAGGCGGGGAGTAATGTTTGACTCTCAAGTTGGGCAGGGCGCAGGGTTTGGATGAGCGAGGTGAGTTCGTGTTGTGTTTGGTTGGCAAGGTCAATCGCCGTTTGCAGTTTCGCTTTTGCCTCTTGCGGATTCTTTTCCCACAACAATTGCGCCGTCCCTAAATTCATGCTGATGGCGAACGCTTGTTGCTTCACGCTGTCGTGCAGGTCGCGGGCTAAACGGTTGCGTTCTTCGAGCGCGGTCAGTTGTTGGCGTGTGGTGAGCAAACTGTGTAGTTGTTGGCTGACGGTATCGAGATGCGAAGCGAGTTGCCCGATCTCGTCGGGCGATGAGTCGTGGATGGGTTGCGAAAAATCGCCGTGACCCCAAGCGGCGGTGATGAGGGCGAGATGTTTGATGCGCTGAGTGAGCGGGCGGGCGGTGAAAATTCCGAACAACGCTCCCACGATCACGGCGGCAACAGTGAAGGCAACAAGGCTGAGGGCGGCGATCAAAAAGAATCCGGCGGAGAGCGGCGATGAGGTTGTTGTATCGGTGACGATGATCAAGATGCGTTGAAGTTGTTGGTCTTTATAAACCGGCAAGATGGAGATGAGGCGATCTTTAGAAGCGTCGGAATATGTAAAGATGCTGGGGCTTGCTTGATGCGAGAAGCGTGTTTGCGGCGAGGCGTTGAGCAGTTCGGGGAGGATGGGTTGTTGGGGCAACTGCGTTAACTGCTGCACGAGGGTTGGCGGCAACACCTTGAGTGAGGCGAGATCGAATCGCGCGCCGAGTTGTGTGACGTTAGTCGTTGGAGTCTGCGCGAGCAAAATTTGGTTCGAGTCAATCAGGTAAAGTGTTTGCGAAGATCGATCTGGGAAGTTGTAGAAGATGAGTCGGGCTTTGCCAGAGGCATCGCTGAAGTTGAAGGTGGGCGTAGAAAAATTATCCAACCAGCTTTGTGGTTCAGTGGTCGTTAAAATTTTTTCGCGGATTGTTTCGAGGGCGCGCGTATCGGGTGTAGGTAAGAGCGTGTTGCCCGCGGTGGCGATTTGGAAGATGAGCAAGGTGACGAGTTCGATGGTGAAGAGGGCGACGACCGTGACGAGCGTGTAGCGCCAGGTGAGGGAGAATTGTAGACCGCGAAACATGGGTGGATTATAACGGGGTTGCCTCACCCCAACCCCTCTCCAGAAAATAAAGAGCAAGGTGACTACTCAGCCGTCTAAACCCAAGCAAGAGAAAACCGCAAAGACGCAAAGGGCGCAAAGTTTTTTAATAATTTCCCTTCGCGATCTTCGCGCCTTCGCGGTGTGTTCTGATTTTGGCTGAGTAGTTACCAAGCCAGAGCATTTTCGGGAGAGGGGGCAGGGGGTGAGGTCACTTCGGCAACCCAAACCTCAATAACCTCACAGAGAATTTGTATTCACCGACCCATAGATACGCGCCATCAAAATTTAAACTGGAGGGCCAATACAGTTTGTCGCGCCCAATTTCGGGGACGGTCTCATTGAGATCGGTTGCCCCCAAGATCAAGGTGGGGTTCTTGCCGTTGGCGGCGTCCGTGACAGAGGCCCAACCGAGTACACGTCCGTTCACCGTGTCGGCGATCAACAGCCGTTCACCGATGGTGATTGC
>JACRLA010000038.1 GCA_016215145.1 Chloroflexota bacterium | reverse complement strand
CGACACATCATATCTATAGGCGATATTGAAATGCCCATCGTCGAATTCTTCGTGTGTGTAGGGAATGCCCAACTTCTGCAATCGCTTGCAAAAAATTCGCGCGCCGAACTGCAAAGCAAACTCATCGCGCAAACCGGCGTCGAGGTAAATCAAACGGAGTGAGCGCAAGGCATCGGCATATTTCTCGACGAGATAAACCGGGTCCCATTCCAACCAACGCGCCCAAACATCGTCGCGCAGTTCGCCCGTCTCTTCATCAACCGGCAAGTCAAACCCGTGCGGCGCATTGGGGTTGGGCGAATAACAGGCTGCCATCGCCACCGTGTTGATGATGCGGTTAAAGTCTTGCCCTCTGGGGCGCATCGTCGGATAGTCATTCCAGAATTTATCCAGCCCGCCAAATTTTTTAATCGCGCTCAAGTAGGCAACGATGTCCGACTTGTAGCAATACTCAAAATACACGTCGCCGCTATGCGATGCCATCAAGCCAAAGACGTTTGGATTCCGCAGGGCGAGAATCACACTGCCATAACCGCCGGAACTTTTACCCATCACGGCGCGATGATCACGATCGGCCAGCGTGCGATATTTACCATCCACAAACGGAATCAGTTCTTGAATAACGTGATCTTCGTATTGCCCCGTCGCCGACGAGTTGATGTATTGGCTGCCGCCAACGCGGGTGAAGCAATCGGGCATCACCAAGATCATCGGCTGCACCGTGCCTTGCGCGATCAAACGATCCATGCGTTGAGCAAGGTTTTCATCCCACGCGGCATCGTTAAGCAACATTGTGCCGCGTCCGGTGAAGCCTGTTAGCACGTAGACAACAGGATAACGCTTCGTTCCGCTCTCGTAACCCGGCGGCAGATAGATCGGCAAACGCCGAACATGCGGATCGCCTAATGGATTATTTTTCAAAACTTCGCTGGTGACGTTTTCAATGATGACCGTGCCTTCATTCATTTCGACCTCGATTATTAAACCTTTGAACGCTGATGACGCTGATTCTTTTGACTCTGCAGGATTTAACATAAATGCTCAAGATGTCATTCCGAGGAGCGTTCTTTGCGACGAGGAATCTCTCGGAGTATCCCAGAGATTCCTCGCGGAACCACACCGCTCGGAATGACGTATTCTTGATTTTCCGTTAAACTCGGGAGAGCCATTCTTTTTTACATCAGCGGTTTTCAGCGTTCTGCTTTTAATTCTATATATCCACCCAACTCTGCCTGCGCCAACACCGCCAGAATTGTATTCACTAACGCTCGCGCCGACTCGGCGCTGAGTTCTACCGCCACGCGCGCGCCGGGTCCTTGCGCTTCGTTCACGAAGTCAATGTTCAGCGCGTGTTCCGCCGACATGCCGTACGGATGATCATAAGAGACATTCGCCCCGCGCACTTCAAACCAACCGGACGTGCCTTTGCCGCTTCCTTCTACTGCAACTTGTTTAACGATCATCGTGCACATTGAGAATTATGAATTAAGAATTATGAAGGATGAAATTTCATCCTTCATAATTCATCCTTCATCCTTAGAGTAAATGCTTTTCCAAAAACGCAAACGTTTTCTTCCAACCATCAATCGCTTGCTCTTGGCGATACGCCGCGCGGTCATAATAGAAGAAACCGTGCCCGGCTTTGGGATACATGTGGAACTCGTAAACCTTGTTATGCTTTTTTAATTCTGCTTCGTGCAGAGCCACTTGTTCGGGCGTTGGGCTTTTATCTTCTTCGCCAAACAAACCTAAGATCGGGCAAGACAGATCTTTCGTATATTCAATCGGCGCAACGGGTCGGTTCGGTGTGAGGTCTGCTTGCGCCATCACCACGCCCCCGCCCCAACAGTCCACCAGCGCATCAAAGCCTTTAACACGACTCGCGCTGAGGGTGGCGTGGCGGCCTCCCGAGCAGGTTCCGAAGATTCCCACTTTGCCATTAAGGATGGGAAGCGAGCGGAGAAATTTCATCGCACCCTCGGCATCCCCCACTGCTTGATCATCGGGGATGCCGCCAGCCGCTCTCACCTTCGCCGCCACATCTTCCGGCGTGCCGTGACCGGCGCGGAAATACAAATTGGGCGAGATGGTAGCGTAACCATGATGAGCAAACTTACGCGTTGCCTCTCGATACCACTCGTCCCAACCCGGCATGTGATGAATCAACACCATACCCGGAAACGGACCCGCGCCCAAAGGTCGCGCAAAGTAGGCGTTGATCACATCGCCATTCGCGCCGGGCATCGTGATCGTTTCAGCCAACATGCCTTCGTACATATTTGTTTGATACATAGAGTCTTCTCCTCTCAACTATCTATATTTTACAGCAGCGCGCAACCACCCTCCCGAAGGTTTTAGAACCTTCGGGAGGGTGGATAAAAAATCCCTTGCCGCCTTCATCAAATGAATTCGGCGACAAGGGAAAAGTTATAGAGACGTCGGGGATGAAATTAGATGCCCAAGTAAGCTTTGCGTACGCTTTCCATTCCCATCACTGTGCGCGACTCGCCTTCGATGTCCACACGCCCGTTGCTGAGGACGTAAGCATAATCACTCACGGCAAGAGCCATCTGCACGTTCTGCTCCACAAGAAGCATCGTCAGTCCTTGAGTCTTGAGCTTGAGCAGAACCTCAAACAGATTGATCACGAGTAACGGCGAAAGACCGAGCGAGAGTTCGTCGAACATCAACACTTTGGGTTTCGCCATTAGCCCGCGCGCGATGGCAACCATTTGTTGTTCACCACCGGAAAGCGTGCCGGTCAATTGATTCTGGCGTTCTTTCAAGCGGGGCAATAATGAGTAAACCCACTCTAACGTTTGGGCGAACTCGGCGCGAGCGGCTTTGGGCGTGGCGCCCATTTCCAAATTTTCTAACACGCTCATATCGGTGAAGAGCTGCCGCGCTTCCGGCACCAACACCAAACCCATTTCTGCTTTTTCGTGCGGAGAAATTTTTGTCACGTCTTTGCCGTCAAACATGACGTTGCCTTTCCAGGGCTTAATCAAACCTGTAACCGCGCGCAACAACGTGGTCTTGCCGCTTCCGTTAGAACCCACGAGCGACGTTAACTTGCCGGGTTGTAATCCGAGCGACAAGCTCCAAAGAATCTGCACTTCGCCGTAACCGGATTCGAGATTAGTAACTTGTAGAGTGCTCATGACGGCGTTCCCTCCAGAAAACGTTTCGCCACTTCGGGATCGCCCAGATAGGCTTCGATCACTTTGGGATGGTTCGAAACTTCTTGTGGCGTGCCTTCGGCGATCTGCGCGCCATAATCCAACACGAACACGCGATCCGACAAATTCATCACGGCATGCATGAGATGTTCGATCATAATGATCGTCACGCCTTGCTCACGAATTTTGCGGACGACGCCCAGCATGTCGGCGACTTCTTGCGGGTTGAGTCCTGCCAACACTTCATCCAGCAAGATTAAGATCGGACGGGCGGCTAACGCCCGCGCCATCTCCAGCCGTTTTTTCTGCGCGACATTTAACTTACTGGCGAGCATATCGTTCCGCGCGGTCAGACCCACGAACTCCAATATTTCATCCGCAACTTTTTCCGCCTTTTCCAGTGGAAGGTTTTCGCGCCCGAAGCACGCGCCCACGGTGACATTTTCGCGAACGGTTAATTCTCCGAGAGGCCGCACCACCTGATAGGTGCGCGCCAAGCCACGCTTGCTTAAGTCAAAAGGCGGCAAGCCGGTCACATCTTCACCACGGAATTTGATGCGCCCTTCCGTCGGCGGATAGACGCCGTTGATCGTATTGAACAAGGTGGTCTTACCCGCGCCGTTGGGCCCGATGATGCCGAAGATTTCACCTTCATTAACTGAGAGTGTTACTTTATCCAGTGCTTGCAAACCGCCAAAGCGTTTGCTGACATTTTCGACTGAGAGGATCATTCGAGGAACCTCCGAACTGCCGCGAAACGTAATCGCAGCCAACCCACTAAACCGGCAGGCACAAAGAGGACGATGAGCAACAGCATCGCACCGGCGATCACGAGATGAAAGTTGCTAAAGGTTTCGTTGGTGATGAGGAAACCGCGCAAGCGCTCGTAGACCACCGCGCCGACGATGGGTCCTGTCACCGTTCCAAAACCGCCGAGCATCACCATCACCAACGCTTCCACCGAGCGATGCAGCTCGAAGGCGGGACCCGGTTCAATGAGCCCGTTCTTGAAGAAGAAGATCGCTCCGGCGATTGCCGGGAAGAATGCCGAGATGGTGTAGGTGATCACTTTCATCCGCGATGGATTAATACCCAGCACCATGGAGGCGTCTTGGTCTTCGCGGATGGACATCAGTCCTAACCCGAACTTAGATTTTTTGATGAGGAAACTTGCGGCAATCGTCATCAGTGCCAAGACTACCATGGCGTAATATGCCAACTGCCCGGCGTTCTTCGCTCCGCCGTAAGCGTCATACATGGAAAAGTTAAAGAACATGCCAATCGAACCGCCGAGCGGTTCAAAGTTGCTTACGAATGCGCGCACGGCTTCGTTGATGCCGATGGTGGAGAGCGCGAAATACGCGCCGCGCAAACGCAAGACGGCATTACCTAGCAAGAATGCCAAGAGGCTGGCGGCGACACCGCCGACTAACGCCGCAAGAACAAAATGCCATTGGAAAGTTTGCATCAAGTAAAAAGCGACATAACCACCCGTGCCAAAGTACACGATGTGACCGAAGCTGACATAACCGGTGTAGCCCATGATGATGTTTGTGCTAGAGGCAAGGATCACCAGCATCAAGATGAAGAAAGCGTCCTCGCGCATCGAGACATTGCCTTGAACAATCGGCACTACCGCCACCCCGGCAATAACGACCAGCAACAACCAAAAGGAGATGTTCTTCAATGTTTTCATGATGAACGCGCTCCAAAAATGCCGTTCGGGCGAACGAGCAGGATCATGATGAACACGACGAACTCTAGCACCGGCACCCAACTGACGGGAATGAAGATTGTGGTGATGCTCTCCAGCAAACCGATGATGATGCCGCCGAACAGTGCGCCGGTTGGGTTGCCCAAGCCGCCCAAGACGACAATGACAAAGCTTTTGGTTTCAAGCGCATTGCCGGTCAGCACGGTGAAGGAGAACATGGTGGCAAGCAACATACCGGAGATCATCGCCAGCATGGCGCCGATGCCGAAGCTGAGACCCAACACCCAAGAGGAATTGATCCCCATCAATTCGGCGGCGCCGCGGTTGTTGGCAACGGCGCGAATGGATTTCCCTTGGCGGGTGCGGTAGAGAAAAAAGTAAAGCGCAATTGTGACGACAACCGCGATGACCACAGCCGCAACGCGCGTGCCGAGTATCGTCACCCGACCAAATTGGAGCGAGCCGAGGGTCACATCTAAGCCGCGAGGGCTGGTGGAGAAAATCACCGTCATCAAGCCGGTGATCATCATATTGACGGAGAAGGTAGCGAGGAGGGTCGTCAACTCCGGCGAGTTGATCACGCGATGCAGGGCAACAAAATACATTACGATGCCGGTGAGTAAACCGATCACGATGATCACTGGAAGCGTCAAATAGGGGTTGATGCCTAGCGATTGACTCATGACCAAAACGGCAAACATGCCAATAGCGATCAACGGTCCGTGTCCAAGATTGATAACTTTCATCACGCCGAAGATCAGCGTCAGCCCCATCGCCATCAACCCAAAAACAAAACCTAACATCAACCCATCGAACGTGGAGGCAATCAAAGCTTCGATGTTCATTTACACCTCTTTGTGGGGTAGGAATTGCACGCCACACCTGACAGGTCTTACAGACCTGTCAGGTGTGGTTAAAACTAATCTCTAGCGCAAAACGGCGTCAGCCGATTTGGCGGCGAGAGGCCACACGATCTGGGTTACGAGTTTGCCAGAGGCGTCTTTCTGCCACTGCATATAAACCATGCTGTGCGCTTCTTGCTTGCCATGAGTCTTGGCGTCGGTGCTGAACTTAACAACGCCATAGAAAGTCATCAGGTTCATCTTATCTAATGCCGCGACGATCTTGGCAGGATCAATGCTGTCGGCATCTTCAATCGCTTTTTGGAAGATCAAGCCTTGGGCGTAACCACCCGCCGAGTGATACGACGGAGCAGAACTGTACTTGGCTGTGTAAGTATCCACAAAGGCTTTGTTGCTCGGACCATAGTAGGGCATGTTCGCTGCTTTGGCAGCATCTGCGCTATAGGTCACTTGAGGTTCCCACTGGCTGGGACCGATGATGCCAACTGCCGCATCACCGATGTCCTTGAAGGTGGGTTCCGGCGGCGCAACCAAGATCGAGACGAACTTGACTGGCACTTTCTTCTCAAACAACTGCTTGGAGAAGGTGGTGCCGTCGGCAAAGTGACCGCCGCCGATGATCGCATCTGGATTGGCGGCGACGATCTTGTTGATGAACGGCGCAAAGTCAGTCGTGCCAGTGTCATAACCTTCATATATAACCACCTCTAAGCCTTTGCTCTTGGCGTACGGTTGTGCAGCAGCCGCAACTGAAGTGGAGAAGGAATCTTTTTCGTAGACGATGGCAACTTTCTTAGCCGTCGGCACGAACTTTTGCAGAGCGTCCACCGCGCCGGTTAAGTAGCGGCTGGCGGGCGTGTACAGCTGGAAGGTATTCTTAAAGCCCTGTTCCATTGTTGCGTCGTCGGCAGCACCGGCAGTGATCATCACTTTGCCGTTCTGTTCGGAGACGACGGCGGCAGCTTTCGCCAAGCCACTACTGTACGGGCTGAAGAGGAAATCAGCCTTGTCATCGTTGATGAGTTTGGTGTAGAGCGCTTGCACGCGATCAGTCTTGCTCTCATCATCGTAGAACTTCATTTCCGGCATGTAGATGGTGCCGTCTTTCAACTTGATGCCGCCGGCTTTTTTGACATCGTCAAGCCAGAGTTGCAAACCTTCGATCTGTTTCTTGGAAGCAACTTGTTGCGCGCCGGTTTGCGAAGCCGTGAACCCAAGCACGAGAGGTTTGGGCGGCTTGGGCGCGGCGGTGGCTGGCACAGCAGGCGCGGCAGTTGCTGCGGGCGCGCTGGTCGGCGGCACCGCAGTGGGTTTCGGCGCTTCGGTGGTCGGGGTGGCGCAGGCGGCGAGCGCTATCGCCAACACGGTCAATAAACTGCAAAGGGTGAAAATCTTGCGAGACATCTTTTTTCTCCTCAATAGAATACTATACGGATACGACAGGGAAACCAGAGACGAGATAGTATGCGCCGATAGAACTCCTTTCTTTTATACAGTTTCGTTCCTCCTATCTTAGGAGGTTATCGAAAACAAACTATAAACACCTATCACTGAGTTATAAACAAATTATCAAAAAACTTTTTTGGGGTGATGTTTGTCGTTTTTGTTAGTGACATTGAACACGCTCAACTCTCAAAGCGGTAGCCCAAACCATGCTCGGTCAACAGGTGACGCGGGTTCAGCGGGTCGGCTTCGATCTTCTGGCGCAAGCGGCGAATGTAAACGCGCAGGTATTCCGCTTCGTCGCCATACTCTGCGCCCCACACATTTTGCAAAAGATCGCGGTGCATAATTGCCTTGCTGGTATTACGCATTAAATAATGCAGCAGATCGAATTCCGTTTGAGTCAGCTTCACCGCGTCACCGCGCAGCGTAACTTTGCGCGCCGCCGGATCCAACACAATATCTCCGGCGATGAGAGTGCCGCTCAAAGAGGGCGCCGCTTGCGGTTTCGCCCGCCGCATCACCGCCCGCACCCGCGCCAAAAGTTCTTCCACGCCAAAGGGCTTGGTCAAATAATCGTCCGCGCCTAAGTCGAGCGCGGCAACTTTATCTTTCTCCTCACCCAACGCCGTCAAGATCACAATCGGCACCAGCGACGTTTGGCGAATGCGGCGCGTGGTTTCGAGTCCGTCCATCTGCGGCATCATCACGTCGAGGATGATCAGATCGAGCGAGTGCGTGTTGAAGATCGCCAACGCTTCTAAACCGTTGGCGGCAGTATGAACGGTGAAGTTGCGCGCTTCGAGATTCTTGCGAATAAAATCGCGCAAGGATTGTTCGTCGTCAACTACGAGGACTGAGGTGCGGGAAGTCATAAAAGTCGTGTAGGACAAGTTTAAAACTTGTCCTACTTAATCTACGACAAACTCGTAAGACAAGTTTTAAACTTGTCCTACAGTAAACTCGTAACGCAAGATTTCATCTTGCGTCCACACTACCAAAATTTACAATACGACCATTGCCAATCTTCTGCGCGTTTGGCGAAACCGGCTTTCACTGGATTGTTCAAAACATAATTCACTATTCGTCTCCATTCCGCTTCGCCGCGCACCACATGATCGTAACTCTCGTGCTGCCAAAAATCCCCCTCACGTTTTAAGGTCTTGTTCGCTTGTCGCGCTGTATGCCGCTTGAGCGAATGCATGATTGCCGACATTGAATGGTAACTACCGTCGGGCTTTGCAAGCGGCTCAAAAACAACATGAACGTGATTATGCATCACACACAGCGCATCAAGCGTATATCTCTTTCCGTCGAAATGACGCCAGCTCTCTACGACCATTTTGGCGATCAAAGGATCGCGCAGCCAGCATCGTCCTTTTGATTTATCCAATGCCTCATCCCACTTTCCAAAAAGTTTTCGTCGCTCTTTGTCGGCGAGGTCGTAACGTTCACCCAAATCTGGAATTTTCCCGACCAGCGACTCAATCCGCTTACTCTCTTCGACAAGTTGACGCAGCACAACTGCCGGAATTGAGTCTGCTAAACGAAATGTAACGAAGATCGTAGCTCCCTTCGGTTGAATATGCGGAAGGTGACGGTGATAGAAGAGTCGATAATCAAGATTGCTCATAGATGCAGCACAGGACAAGTAGGACAAGTAGGACAAGTTTTAAACTTGTCCTACGAAATGGGCAGCGCAAACTCAAACACCGTTCCCCTCTCACTCGGCGCAACTTGGATGTGACCCCCGTGCGCCTCGACAAACCCTTTGCAGATGGCAAGCCCCAACCCCGCCCCACTCGTCTGCCGCGCCAATCCTGAATCGATTCGATAGAAGCGATCAAAAACCTTTTGGCGATGTTCTTCGGGGATGCCGACTCCGTGATCTGAAACCCTCACCACCAAATGGTTGTTCTCCTGCGCCGCATGGATCGTGTTCGGCGACTCGACCGGCGAATACTTCACCGCGTTCTCGATTAAATTCCGCAGCACCGCTTCGATACGTGGCGGGTCAATGTGGATGATCGGCAGGTTGGGCGGAATCTCAATCGTCAGCCGTTTGCCGGCATTGGGTCGGGCGCGGTTGGCGGCGTGCGCGGCGAGAGGCGCAATGGCGCACGGTTCGCGGTTCACCACAAACGTTCCCGCTTGAATCTTGGAGAGATCCAAAAGATCGGTGACAAGTTCACTTAAGCGATCTGTTTCGGCCGAAGCGACTTCAAGAAATTCGCGCTGCGATTTTTTGTCCCACTCAATGTCGTCGGCGAGCAGCGACGTGATGTTGCCTTTGATCGCCGCTAACGGTGTGCGAAGTTCGTGTGACACGGTAGCGATGAGCGTGGATTTGATTCGATCCAGTTCTTTGTCGCCGGTCACATCCAGCCACAACTGCCCGCGCCCGATGAGGTCGCCGCGCTCGTCGGTCACGTCGAAAGATTGCAAACGCAGGTCGAGCGTGCGCCCGTTATGTTGAAGCGAGAGTTCGGGACGGGGCGAGGCGAACTCTTGCTCGACGGCGCGCGACAAAAGTTTTTGGCGCAGCGAGTCGGCGGTGTAATTCGCCATTTCGTCAAACGGAATCTCGGCGAGTTCGCAAATGCGGCGGTTGCAGTAAAGAATGCGACCATCGGAGTTTTCGAGAATCAATCCGTCATTCAACGATCCCACTAACGCTTCGAGGGTGCGCGTTTGCTCGCGCAGTTTTTCATCGGTGAGAGCAAAGAGGGCGGAGTTCTCGATTGCCATTGCGGCGTGATTAGCAAAGTTGATGGCTAAATTAATTTCTTCTATTGGGCAGATATGCGGATCATGCCAATACACAATCAGCGCCGAGGGAGGCGAGTGGCGCGTAATGAGTGGCGCCGCCATCACCGCGCGGTAGCCTTCGGCGCGCGCCCGCTTACGCAATTCAAGCGGGAAGTCGCTATCGCTTTCGGTGTCATTGATCATAATCAGTTGCCCGGTATTGATCGCTTCCCACGAAGGCGTGTTGGGCTCGGCAGGCAGGGCGCGAGTTCGCAAACGCCGTACGTATTCTTCGGAGAGTCCACGCGAAGCGCGCAAACGCAATTCACCGGCGCGCTCATCCATCGTGATGATGGCGCACATATCCACATTGAGTAAGCGTTGGACTTGTTCGAGAATTGTGTCCAAAACTTTTTGCGAATCCAAAGTAGACACCACTGCGGTGCTGGTGTCGAGCAGTGTAGAAAGTTCGGTGAAGCGCCGTTCAATATCGTGCTCCATTTGAGTCAGGGCGCGGATGAGATGCCCCATTTGATCAAGACGGCTGGAATGTTGCGCGAGCTGCGCGCGATCCGACGGCGCCACCGAGCGTTGGCTGATTGCCGCGCTAAAGGTGGCGAGACGTTCCAACGGAGCGATGACGCGGCGCGAGAGCATCATCCAAAAAAACAAACCGCCCGCAAGGAAAATTCCAATGGCGATAAGCAAACCGTTGTGAAACGCTCCCGGCGAAGCAAATGCAATATCGGTCGGGCGTTGGACAAGCACCACCCATCCGGCAGTAGGGATCGGGACATAGCTACGCAGCCATTCGCGGTTGGCGGCGTCACGCTCGATCACCGAGTCCGATTCGCCGCGCAGTGCCGCGCCGGTTTCGAATCGGAATTTTTCGCGCGCGCTGGTGATGAGCAAACTTGGATCGGGGTCGGCGATGATCTGCCCCAGTTCGTCGAGGATGCTGACTCTTAAACCACCCGACGCCGGATTGGACACGATTTGTTTAAGCGCAGTAGAGAGTTGACTCAGCGCGACGTTGCTGCCGATCAGTCCAACGAAGTTTCCATTTTTATCGCGCAGTGGCATGACGGCAGTTGTAACGAATTGATTAGTCGTGGGCGAGTTGCGTCCTTCGGACATCAACGGTTTGGTGGCGGTGAGAGCGTCCTTGTAGTATTGGCGAAATGAAAAATCGTTGCCGACGTTGTTGATGGGTCCTTCGGGGTAGTGATAAACCATGATGCCTTTGGCATCAAGGATGTAAACGAGATTCACTTCGCTGCGCGAGGCGATGACGACTGAAAAAATTTCTCGGAGATTGCCCTTATCCATAGATTGCACTTCGGGCATGAGAGTCAATTCGTTCACGGTGCGTAACGCATTCTGCACGTTGACATCGGTTTCGAGCGCAATGGAACGGGCGAGGGCAAGGTCTGCCGCTTTCACGTCGCGCTGCAATTGTTCGTTAGCAACTGTGTCGAAGATGAGCGCGGCAATGATGACCGGTCCCACAAAGAGGAGATAGAGGGCGAGGAGTTGCAAACCCAGATCGCGTTTCACTGACAGCCGAGTCATAGCGTGATTATACTAACAACCTCCCGAAGGTTCTTAAACCTTCGGGAGGTTGTCGGCGTAACTAATCCAACATACCTAACGGTTCTTGAATCAACTCACTCAACGTGCTGATGAATTGCGCGCCGCGCGCGCCATCCACTGCGCGATGATCGCACGACAGCGAGAGCGTCATCATCGGTTGAACAACGGGGACGCCGCCACTTGGAACCACCCGCTCGGCGATGCGCCCCACTGCCAAGATCGCCGCTTGTGGCGAATTAAGAATCGCTTGAAATTCATCCACGCCATACATCCCCAAATTGCTGATGGTGAACGTGCCGCCTTGAATATCTTCGAGGTGAAGTTTACCGGCTTGCGCCCGCGTCACTAGATCGATCCGCCGCGCAGCGATCTCGCCCAGCCCCAACCGATCCGCCCGATGGATGACCGGCACGATGAGTCCATCTTCAACCGCCACTGCCACCCCAACATTGATCTCGTTATGTTGCACAACAGAGTTATCACTCCACGACACATTGAGGCGCGGATGTTTGGCGAGTGCGGCGGCAACGACCTTTACTAACAGATCGGTGTAAGTAATTTTTTCAGCCGAGCGCTTTTGCGCTTGTTCTCGCCACGTCATAAAACGACTCACGTTCACGTCACTCTTGAAAAAGAAATGCGGGGCGGTTGTCCAACTGGTTGTCATGCGTTCTG
>JACRLA010000037.1 GCA_016215145.1 Chloroflexota bacterium | reverse complement strand
GCAGCGTTGATGCAAGATGTTGAGCCACGCCAGCCGCGCGACGCCGGAGATGGGGTTGCCGCCGATGGTGACGGTTTCACCTTTGTGCCGCACCACCACCGCGTTCCAAAATCGTGAGGCTTTAACGAACTCGGCGTACGTTTCCGAATCATACTGCTCAAAGTTGTTGAGCGTGGTTTCCGAAAAGACAATGCCCCAGCCAAACGTGTCATTTGCCCCGTCGCGCTCGTAGACGTTGATCTCGTGCGCGGCATCGATCTTCTTCATCAAAATCCCAAAATAGAGTCCGGCGGGTCCGCCGCCAATAACGTTTATTTTCATAGAGCGTAGATTTGATTATTGCGGAATGCGGATTTTAGATTGCGGGAGTTTTCGATTACGAGTAACGGTTCCGCAATCCGCATTCTAAATTCCGAAATTGCTTGGCATTTGTACCGCCACCACTTCGCCTTTGGCGCAGGCTTCGCCTTTTGCATACAACGTGCAAGAGACGATCACTTTGCGCCCTTTGATCTCTTTCACCGTTGCTCGCACTTCAAGCGGATCATCCAGCGGAGTGGGGCGCAGAAAATCTACGTGCAATGAACCGGTGACGAATCGAAACGCCGGTTCTGTTCCCATCTCTCGTCCTTCGGCTTTATACATCGCGGCTGCCGCCGTGCCGGTGCTGTGACAATCAATGAGCGAAGCGATGAGACCACCATAGACATAACCCGGTATCGCCGTGTGATACGGGTGTGGCTGAAAGACGCATACCGCTTCATCGCCTTGCCAATAGCTTTTAATTTGTAAACCGTGTTCGTTGAGTCGTCCGCAGCCGTAACAGAGCGCGGTTTGTTCGGGGTAATAGTCTTGGAAAGATTTTTGAGTCATGGTTGAGTTTTGGATGTTTTTGGTGTCAACGGATGTTCAACGGATAAACGGATGCGCGACAAAATATCCGTTTATCCGTTTGTTATCTGTTGACACCGAATCAGAATACTCTTTTTATCAGAACATCACATTCGGATACAAAACACGAATCGCGGCAAACATCAAAATGATTTGTGCGACGAAAGCAACTGTAAAAGTAATTACGGCGATTAAGAATTGAGTGTGATGCCGTCGCCATGATAGTAACGCAGTGATCAAAACGAGAATTGCCGTTGGGATGAAAAAGAATCCGATTGACCACGCGCCTATTAAAACGAATGCGGCAATGATGCCGCCTGCCGCCCATGTTGCCTTATTCCACGCTTCACCCTCTTTGAAAGTTCCCATCGCGGCAACCAGACTCGCGGCGATCATCTCGAACAAGTAAAACGCGGGCAAAGGGAAAATCTCTTGATGAGGATCGGATAGGAGAGATTGAAAAATGACAAGGCAGGTGATGAGGCAGACGATGAATCCACTGCCCCCAAAGATTTTGGCAGAGACGCCAATCTGAACCATTGGCTTTGATTCTATCTACCTCTTAAAATATCGCAACCATCAAATTTCTGTTACGATCATTGTAGAGACGACCCGTTGGGTCGTCTAAAAGCGACCCGTTGGGTCGTCTAAAAGCGAGACGTCGGGTTATCTAAGAGCGAGACGTCGGGTTATCTAAGAGCGAGACGTTCCAACGGAACGTCTCTACGAGATGGAATTTGCCTCATGAAAACTTTTCCCTCAGACATCCTCATCGTCGGTTCGGGTCCGGGCGGGGCGACGACGGCGCGTGAGTTGGCGCGGGCTGGCAAAAAAGTTTTGCTGCTTGAGCGCGGAGTCGATCAACGCAAGAGCGCGATCTATGGCACGTATCTCGGCGCGTTGACGTATACGGATCGCATGAGCCTGCTGTTCACGCAAGAAGGGCTCAACATCGTGCGCCCGATGATGGTGGGCGGGGCGACGAGCATGTATTGCGGTTGCGCCGCGCCGCCGCCCGCGTGGTTCAAAGACAAATACAAAATTGATCTGGAGTCCGAAACAGAATCAACGATTAATGAATTAAAGATTGAACCGCTCGCGCCTGAGTTGCGCGGCGAAGCTTCGACGCGGTTGGCGCAAGCGGGGAAGGCATTGGGCTACGATTGGCAGCCACAATTAAAATTTATGAAGCCCGCTCGCTGTCCAAACGGATTCGATTGCGGGGCGAAGTGTATGCTCGGCTGCCGATGCGGCGCGAAGTGGAGCGCGGCAGAATTCGTGGATGATGCCGTCTCTCTCGGCGCAACTTTGATCACGAATGCAACCGTGCACCGCGTCACATATGAGGGTGGGGCGGTGACGGGAGTCGAAGGGCGAATCGGCGGCGACCCCTTTGTAGCAAAGGCGAACACGGTGATCATCGCCGCAGGTGGAATCGGATCGCCGCGCATTTTGCAAGCATCAGGATTTAAAGAGGCGGGGCAGGGCATGACGATGGATACGACGGTGATGATCTATGGCTTCATCAAAGAGCGCGGCAACGGCAACGAACCGCCGATGACGTGGAGTTGGGAAAATCTCGAAGAGGGTTACATGCTCAGCACGCTCATTGACCCGTGGTTGTTGTATCCGATGATGATGGCGATTAAAGATGTGCGCTATGCGTTGCAGTGGCACAAGTGGAATAACATTTTGGGCGTGATGATCAAGCTCAAGGACGAGATCAGTGGCGGCGTCTTTGCCGATGGACGCATCAGCAAGCCGTTGACGGTTCGGGATCGGGAACGACTCGGACGCGCCGAAGAAATTTGCAAAAAGATTTTGGTCGAGGCGGGCGCGGATCGATCTAATCTTTTTATGACTCCGCTGCGCGGCACACATCCGAGCGGCACGGTGCGCGTTAATCATTTAGTGGATACGAACTTGCAGACCGAAGTGAAAGGGTTGTATGTGTGCGACGCTTCAGTTTTCCCCGAAGCGTTGGCAAGGCCTACCGTGCTGACGATTATCGCTTTGGCGAAACGGCTGGCGAATGGCATCCTCCCGAAGGTTGCAGAACCTTCGGGAGGATAGGAGTTGACAAGAATCTGGTTTTTCGTAGAATTGGTCATACCATCATACCAATGACCACCCCCACCGATTATCTCCCTGTTCACTCACGACGTCTCTACGAAAAAATCGTCGAGCAAATTCAATCCCAAATTGTTGGCGGCAAATTGCGCCCCGGTGATCGTTTGCCTGCCGAGCGCGACTTGGCAGAGAAGTTCCGCGTCAGCCGCACGGCGGTGCGCGAAGCGGTTAGGACTCTGCGCGAAAAAGGACTCGTCGAGGGTCATCCGGGGCGCGGCACTTTTGTGACCGATGGAACTGCCAGCGCCATGCGCGGCTCGCTCGGTTTGATGATGAAGATCGGTGGCACAAACGGCGCGTCTGACCTTGCCGAAGTGCGCGAAATTTTCGAACCGGAGATCGCCGCGCTCGCCGCAAAGAATGCGACCAAAGAGCAAATAGCCATGATGCGTGAGGCGGTTGCCGCAATGGATGAAAAGTTGGACGACGACGAAGCGTTTGTGGAAGCCGATCTTAATTTTCATCTTGCTCTGGCGCGGTCAACGCAAAATACGTTGATCCCCT
>JACRLA010000206.1 GCA_016215145.1 Chloroflexota bacterium | reverse complement strand
ACGCGGCGAGATTTTGCATGTACATGGAGAAGGCGGCGCTAATGGAAAGTAATATCCAATAGCGGATGGCGTATAGCGTATTGCGTATTGCGTGATGCGTGACGAGTGATGCGTGATGCATGTCTGCGTTATTACGGAACACGGAATACGCAATACGTTTCTCCGCTTTCACAAAAAACAGAACCGCTAAGACGCACCCCAACGCCAACGGCGCGTACATGCGCGCCTCTTGCGAGTAGTAAACGTGAAAAGGAGAGAGCGCCGCGAGCAACATGGCGACTAACGCTGTTCGCTTGCTAAACAGAGTCCGCGCCAGCGTGAAAAGCGCCGCCACTGTAATCGTCCCGATGAAAACCGAAAGCATCCGCGCGGCAAAGGGCGATTGACCGACTAACTGCATCCACAAATTTAAACCTGCGTAATATGCAATGGGATGTACGTCGGCGGCAGCCCCTTGCACTTGAGTCAACGTGCCGTACAACATCGCGCTAAAACCTTTTTCGGCAAACAACACGGCGAAGGCTTCGTCGTACCAAAGCGGGCGCGAGTTGAGGTTGATGACGCGGAGTGAAAATGCTAATAAGGTAATTAGTAATTGGTAATTGGAGATTGGAGATTGGAGATTGAGATTCATCTGCGCTTCGCTAATGAACAGAGTCAGAAGTGAGAACCAAGTTAGTTAGCGGATTAGAAAATCCAACCTATCACTACCTTGTAACTTCATAGATCGCTACTTCGTCATTATGATACACACGCTTCAAGTAATTCACTGAATCAAAATTGAACGAACCCAGTTCGCGCTCGTGTAGGCTGTAAAAAACAAAACGGCAATCGCATTGTGCGAGCAGCGTCTTACGCTCCTCATCGCTCATCGTCGAGAAGAATCGATTCGCGTTTTCCACTTTTACAGTGTAGTTTGCCGTCTCTACCGGATGACCCAGATACACCCGATGCCCGATGCGCGCCGGAATCACATTGCCTGTTTTTTCTGAAGTGAAGATCGTTTCTTGCCATTGAGAATTTGTTTGTAACCAACTTATCGCATTCATCATGTCGGCAGAATCAAAAAGAGTGGCGTTGCGCGTCAAGGCAATCAACGCGCCGCCAAAGGTGAGATATAACGATGAGGCAGAGGCGATCAAAATGATCAACATAATGATCAGCCCGCGCGCACGGGGATATGGATACCGCACCCGCGCCGCCACGCCCTTCAACCGTCTCAAGCGCGGCATCAGAGTCGCCACACCCATCGCCGCCAACACCGAGAGCGGCGCCCATGCTCCTTCAGTAAAGCGGCGTTGAAATTGAGTCGGCAAGTAAATTAGCACGGCGACGGCAACCATCCAGATCATCAGCAACCATGATTCATCCGGAGCGTGCCTGATCAGTCGCCAAGCTCCAAAAAACGCTAACGCGCCGACGAGGCCAATCCCCATCACATAATAGATAGGCGAAGGCGAGAGCATGATCAATTGCCCCGATGAACTTCGCCAAGTGGCGTCGCCCCAAAACGTGAACGCAGAATACATCAGCAACGGCACTTGCGAGATCGCCATGAAACTTAAGCCAACGAACTCACGCCAAATAATTTTACGCCGCCACATCCAACGGCTGATCGCATATAAACTCAACACACCATCTAGGATGCCAACCGCGAAAGGTTGAAAATATAAAATCAACAAAGCGGTGATGATTGAAAAGATCATGTCGCGCGGTTTGCCATCTCGCTGAAAATTTAGAAAGGCCAACGCCCCCGACCACGTCAGGGCGAACACGGTAGTGAAGTGTGGAAAGGTGAGCAACGAAAAGAATCCATAGAGATCCATCAACCAAAAATCAATCGGCGAGACATTCGAGTCAGGCAACCATTTGAGGGCAAGCATCACCCAGCCCAAACCCGACCCCAACGAAAAAAATAAAAAGGCAGTGCGCCGCAAGGCAATCGAAAATAAAAATCGCGAGGCAAAAGCATACATTGTGAGAGACATCCATACGCCGCACGCGACGCGCGCGATTTCATAAAGCGTATATGGACTGAGTGGAACGATTCGCCCAAACTGTCCAATGAAGATGTAAAACAATTTGACATATGACGGCGGAATCGATTCGTGTGTGTGCAGAATGGGATAAGCCCACTCGCCGCGCAAGCCAGTAAGAATGCTGGCAAGATGCACGTTGTAATCCATGCGATCAAATACCGCGCCACCGAAAATTTTATCGGGCGTTTGCGCGAGATACCCAGTGAGGTAAGGAATCGAGGAGAGGGCGATGATCAAGAAGCTGGCGATGATCGCCCAACGCCACTCGGCGCGAGTCACGTTGCCCATTCTAGCGCCCGAAGTCATAAAGGAAAATGGTGATGCAAGGATAATCAGTGCGCTCAAGCATCTTTGAGGCGTTTGCTATAACCCAATCCGCGTGATCTTTCGTCACTGCCTGCGTCACTTGATCGAATGGCGGACAGGCGGCTAACAAATGAGTCGAGTCTTGATAGTGTGGCGTAAAGAGCCAAAGGCGTGTCGCGCCGCCTTTGAGATCATCTATTTTAAAAATTTTGTTCTGCCCGGCGGTGATTCCTTTGAAAGGCAACTTGCCTTGATAGTAAAGGAAGAACGGCAAGAACTGTTCAAAGTGCGGGGCAACGATCACATCGCCTTCGCGCTCACGCGATTGCAGGTAGGTGATCGATTCGCGCCAGCCTTCTTTGGCAAAAAAGTTTTGATCATAATAAATGCGGCTGATATTAAATGCGCTGATGCACAACAACGCCGCTAATAAACCATTACGCCAGCGCAAACGAGCTACTCCCAACACCAGCACCAACACCAACGCCAACATGATCGGCGAGAGATAACGATCAATATACATCGGCAGGCGAAACGAAAACACAAACGCCGTTGCTAATGGCAACGCAAACCACCACACTAACAGACGCGCCTCACGCCACGCGATATAGAACCCAAACGCAAATAAACTCAAAAATAAAATTAACGAGACGATTATCAAGGGTGTCACTTCGCCGGTATAAACAAAACTGTAATTCCACAACGTCTGAAACACATCTAGCAGATTAGGGGAACGCGATGCCGCGGTGCCGATGTAATACACTTTTTGCTGTGTGATGCTCCACCCCAACCAGATCAACAACGGGGTCGCCGCCAACCCCTGCGCTAACATCCACCCTACAATGACCTTATGGTTCTGTTTCAACGTCGCTACTAAATACGCGAACTGCACAAAGGGGGCAATCAAAGCGAAATGATGAGTCAAAATGCCCGCGCTGGTGAAGAGGCTCATTAAAATCCACAGCGGCGCGCGCACCGACCGCAGCACCTTGTGAAAAGCCCAAAACGATCCGGCGACGCTGAACAACATCACGCTATACATAGTCGCCGTACGCGAGAACCAAATATGAAATGGGTTGAGAGCAAATAAACATAACACCGCCCATCCCGCCCAACGCCCGAACCATGATCGTGCCAGAGAAGACATGAGCGCGATGGTGACGATGCCGAACAACACTGACGGCAATCGAATCCAGGTTTCGTTGAGCGGCTCGACAAAAAATTTTAGAACGAGAACAAGCATGGGCAAGGCGTGCAAGCCTTCTTGAGCAACGCCGATCCAGCTTTGCGCCCACGGCAAACGCGCTAACAACACCCGATCTGATTCATCGAAGGTTAAACTTTGCGCGCCCACATCAAAGGAACGCAGCAGCGTTGCCGACAGTAAAACAACAACCGCCAACCAGAGATAATTAATTTTGTCATTCCGAATGGCGATGTGAGATTCGTTCACGGGCGCGATTCCTGTTTCGGTCTAAAGACAATCATCCCCGCCAACAACATAAGTGGCAGTGGCAGGTAGACTTGCCATTGTTCGTCGCGCCCTTTCAGCGTGAAGGCGAACAACATCCATATACCGATAAACAGAATCAACTCTGTCATTACAATCCACACATTTGCTTTTGCGCCGAAACGATCTGCCGCAACTTTGAACATATAAAATAACGCAGGCAGCATCATCACGTAATTGGTCGTCGCGGTGCGGGTGACGATCATGTTGGTGATGATCAACGTCAAGGCGATCACCCAATCGAGGCGGGTACTGTCTTGATCGCGCTTTACCTGCCACCATTCCCACAACAACCAGCCCAACAAAATGCCAATCATTCCCCATTCCACTGTTGAATCTAAAGAAGGGAAAACAATTGTCGTCAAAATGTTAATCGGCGAGCCGATGTGGGTGTAGTTGGTGTAATCGGCTAACTGCGTTTGCATGTCGAACAACCACGACGGCAGCAGAGCAAATGAAACGCCCAGCAAAGTTAATATGGTGATGGTGAGTGATGCCGCCAACCGCCAGCGTTTGTTGAACAGACTCCACAACCCGATCAGGGGCAAGATCAAAAATAACATTTGTGGTTTTGCCGAAGCAAGGGCTAAGGCGACCCCGCCCAACACATCGCGCTTCTCTTTGATCGCCCACAAGCCCACCACGATCAACAAGGCGGCAATGCCAGCGAACTGCACCAAGATGATCGTCCGCGTGCCGTGATAGAAAATGATCGTCCACAAAACGGTGAATGCCAGCACGAGCGGCGGCGGCGACCAACGATAGAGTCGCAAACTGAAGATCGTCATCGCCACGAGCGCGAATTCCAAAACCACAATGCCAATCGCCTGCGCCCAATCCCAAGTGAAGAACGTAAGCGGCAAGTAGAAAAAGATCACGTAGAAGGGGTAAGCGAATCGTTGTTTGTCTTCTTCGGGTTTCGCCAAGCGTCCGTAAATTATTTTTTGCGCGCGATCCGTTACCTCATCGCTATATGGGCTGAGGCGTTCAAAGAACCACGCCTGCGCGCCCACGTAGCGCGGCACCGAATCGTTGCCGCCCGGAAAGCGCGCGGTGAAGGCGTTGTGGGTGAAGATCACATCTGCTACAAAAACAATAGGCAGAAGAATCGCTAAAGCAATAATGATGAGACGCTGCTTATCCATAACTATTTCTCTACCGTGACAACCACGGCGCCGACAAAACGGTGTGAGGTGATCTTAATTTCCGGATGAGTCTTGAACCAACGCACAACGTCATCGGATGATTCGGTCAAAGGATCGAATCGCCCAACTTCACCTAAGGCGTGCGCCGACTCATGCGGGCTGCGAGTCACCAAGATAAACGATCCCTGCGCCAATTGATTCGTCAAATCGGCTGAAGACCGAATCGGGATAAAGCCCAGGGGTGAGGGAAGATAGGGAGTCATGCCTAACATCGTTTCCGAATCTGTAACGGCAACGGGCAAACCCCGCGCCACAATCATTCGCGTGACGCCGCGCCAATCTTCTTTGGTAAATGCCGAATCGAAAAACAAGCGTGTTGAGGCGAAGGACATGGCGAGCAATGTCAGGGCAATCATCAAAGTTCGCAAACGAGACGATGGCACTGCCATTAAACCCGAAGCGAGCAGAAGCGCAACCGACAAAAGGGCAGGCTCAAAGAATCGATCTACGTAAGCAGGTATGCGGAGCGAAAACGCCCACGCGGTGAAGATGGGCAGAACAAGCCACCACATTAATAATTGCGCCGCCACTGAAAACGTCCGCGCCCCCGTGATCATTAAGATGATCAAGGCGATCACGCCGATCATCATCCACAGAGTCCATTGGGCGGCGTCGCCGCTCACAAAGTTCCACAACGTTTGCAATGGTGTGAGCAGAGTCACGGCGGGTATCCACGTATTGGCTGTGAGAGGACGACGTTGAAGCAAAAAGATGATGACCCATAACGCGATAGGTACAGCGGCGATAGATTGCGCCATAAACCATTGGCGAAATAATTTTGGTTTCGCGCGCAAGCGAGTCAACACGTAAATCGCTTGGGCATAGGCGAACAGCGCGGCGACGTAATGCGTGAGATACAGCAGCGCGCTGACAGCAATAAAAATTTTCCAGCCGCGCCCGCGCTCGGCGCGATGCAAACCCCACAACACGAGCGCGGCGAGAAAAAGATACAAGCCATAAGGGCGCGCGTCTTGCGAATACCAAATTGCAAACGGCGAGAGGGCGATGATAGCCGAGGCGAATATGCCCACGCGCTCGTCAAACATCGCGCGCCCCAGACGATACGTCACTACAATGGCTAACCAACCAAAGAACGCGCTTAAGATTCTTAAACCAAATTCACTCGCCCCCCACATCGGCGTAAAGAGTTTCGCCAACACATAATACAACGGCGAGACATCACTCACCACCCACATCGCGCTCCACACATCGCCCCACGTCGTGCGCGTCACCACACCCCACGTATACGCTTCGTCCAACCAAAAACTTTGCGCGCCCAAATTGTGAACGCGAAAAGCAAAGCCGAAAAGCAGGATGATGAACAAAACGACTTTGCTTTGCGTATTGCATAGTGCATGCTGCGTGATGCGTGACCCGAAGGGGTGATGCGTGTTATTCATTCTTCATTGTTCATTGTTTCATTGTTCATTGTTTCAGCGGTTTCAACCAACACCACGCGAATATCTCGATCCTTCAACGTTTTCTCCCAACCATCATCCGCCAACGCGGTGTTGAGATATTCCTTGAGCAACTCATCGTCGTAAAGATCGGTGCGCCCGTCCACATAAACGAGTTGATGAGGATAGAGCGCCCAAATAAGATAGCCACCAAAGTTGTAAGCGTTAAACATCTTGCCCGCAACCGGATTCGCTTTGAGATACTCTGCCGCTTTCACCGGCGCGAGTTTGGCAATCGCCTCATCGTTTGTTTTCGCGCTCATGGCATCTGCCATTTTAAGGAGAACGGCGAAAGCGATAACGATGACAATGAACCCGTTAATCAACGTCAAACCCTTTGGGTCTCGCGGAGCGCCCCGTAGTGAAACGGAGTGGGTAAGACCCGAAGGGTTTTGGAGTTTCAGCTTCGGATATTTTTCCTGCAACTCTTCAACCGCCGAATTGGCATAACGCATCAAGATCGGCGCGACGACGACGGCGAAGGCGGCGACGTTGCGCCACGCCAAAAGCGACAACGCGCTGAAGACGGCGAACACAAGAAAATCGGTGAGGTCGAGTCGGCGGCGAGAGAAACCGATGGCGGCAACAGTCGCCAACAACATCACGATAAAGACTTGCGCTTCAGGCTGATGAAAGTTCGGCGATTGCCATTCTTGAATAAAGTTTTGTAGAACGCCAATCGAAACGGTGCGAAAAGGATAGAGCAACATTTGCGCGCCATAAGGGTTGAGGCAGGCAACTACCGCGCAGGCGAGTCCGTATCCCCCGATCCACGTTGCTTTCGAGTTTGTCATTGCGAGCGTTCTTTGCGAAGCAATCTCGGTCACGCTTTGAGATTGCTTCTCGAAGACTCGCAATGACGTTCGCAATGACGTTCTGAGCAACTCGCCAACGAATGCAACCACCAGCAAAATGAACCCTATCGCAAACCCGCCGTGCAAGTTAACCCACAACAACATCAACGGCGGCAACAACCACAGACGATTCGCATCACGCCATAAATAATCGTAGAGGATATAAACAAAGATCGCCGTGAGTAACAACGAGAGAATTTGCGGACGCGCCGACCAATACACGCCCGAGGTGGTCGCCGCCAAGATAATGATGAACGCCCGCAGATAGCCACCGCCCTCACCGGCGCGATAGACGAACACAAATGCCAAGACGATGACACTCGCCGTGAAAAGATTCAATCCGCCATACCCGCCGACGCGATAAATGATCGCCATCAAAGTTTGTGAAAGCCACGAGTGATTGATCCATGCTTGATTAAAACGGGTGTAAGAAAACAGATCAATGGTGAGAAGGCGCGCGTTGTCGAGCATCCATGCCCCCGCGCGCAGATGCCAAAACGAATCGGTATCCACTGAGGGCTTCATCGCCATTGCGAAAAGACCGAGGAAGAGAATCGAAAGTGCTAGGCGTCGCGTGGTGAGAGCCATCGATCTTTTGTATTACGGAGAAACCACCAAACCAAAATGGGGTAAAGCAATGCCAAGTAATGGGCGAATGTTGTCGAGTAGTATTGGGTGGGATCGGCGAGACCCGGCACAAGGAGAGAGAGCCAGGCACATGCCCACAATACAATACGTCGCCAGCCTTTAACACGCCCCATGCTCGGCAACAAAATTAAAAAGTGATAGGGCATTAAATACGATGCCGCCACTGTTCCGGCAGCAAGTAGACGATACATATCGCCGCCGGCAAAGATTAACATCACCACACCCAAAACGCCGATGGGCCAACCTAGACGCGCCCAACCCATTGCCATCGGATGACCCAAATTAAATTCCATGCCGCCTAAAACGTTGGCAGGCCACCAACCCCAGACGAGTAAAGTCAGTGCGCCAAAGATCATCGCGCCGAGAGTCCAATTACGGCGCGAGAGAATAGTCCAAACGGTTAAGTGAGGTCGCACCAACGCAAACGGCACGAGCCAGGGCAGCCCAAACAAACCTAGCAGAGCTAATCCATCAATCTGCCCGTCCCACATCACCATGAAGATCGGCGGCGTGAACAACGCTAACGCCACTACCCACAGTTCGCGTCGCTCATAGTTTGCTTCGCGTGCAGTAGCCACGGCAACAGTAACTAACATGATACTGTTCAATACCGCTAACGATTCACGCACGCCCAACAAACGAAATGGTGCAACGACCCAATTCACCCAAGGAGTGTTAAACAAGATCGCCCCCGGATAGAATCGCACTGTCCAATCATAACCAAGCATCGGCAAAAGATTGACAAGCGGCGCGAGCAACAACCCACCCAGCACCGAAACGATCACCTCTTTCCAATTAGCTTGACCGCCCGACGCCCACCATCGGCGCAACCACAGTTCGAGGCGTGAACGCAAGACGATCACAACCCCAACTCCTGCGGCTCTACTTTGCGCGACAGGGCGTAGAAGATGGTGTAATCGCCAATTTGTTTTTCAGAATATTTCACGCCTAAACGATTCAAGCCATCGCGGATGCGTCCGTTGAGCGCGGGATGTTTGGTGGTGATGTAGGCGGCACGGGCCGAGTCGGCAACCGCAAGCGAGTATGGCGCATAACGATTATCACGCGGGGTGTGGCGAAAATCTTCGTGATAGGGCAAACGCGATTCGTAGATCAATTCTTCTCGACTCAAAAACGCCAACGGAAACTCGACCCAATAATTTGTATAGCCGCGTGTCTCGCCTTGCTCGTTTAGAAATTGAATCAACTGCGGCATGGCGCGCTGATCCACTTGAGCAATGGGATCAAATTGCGTGGTGACAAACGGCGGTGACGCCGCCGATTCCACGTTGCCCCACAAATTAAAAATCAGCAGTACGCCCAACAACCCCAACGCCGCCCGCCGATATTCTTGAGCAACTCGCTTCAACAGATCGGCAGTGAACAGCGCGAGCGGAGTCGCCAACGGAAGAAAATAACGCCCCGATGGATCGAGCCCGAACTGCGTGATGACAAAAGCGATCATCATGGTGAGGCTCACGCCCACCAACATGGCACGCCGCCAATCGCGGCGCGACGTTTTCACCGCCCAGACCATCGCGCCGAGAATCACGATCATGGCTAACGGCGCGAGCGGCAGCGCCAACCACTTCACCGACCACGGCGGACGCATGCCGATGATCACCGGAAAACCTAAAATGATTAAGTTGACGAATCGCAAGGCGGGTCCGCTCAACGCGCCAAAAGTCATCTCCGGCAAATGCGATCCGCCTAACTCGCTGAGGGTCTCCGCGCCGAAGAGTGTGGCTTGCCACCACGGAAAACTGCCAATAGCAAAACCGAGGAAGGCAAAGGAGATGAAGGAAACAAGGGGAATAAAGGAAATGGTTTTGCGCGACTTGAAATAGTGATACAAAATTGCGATGGCGATTGGCGGAAAATAAATTCCGAGAAAGCCGAAGCCCCAAAAGCCAACACCTGCTAACAAGCCAAAGAGGAACCACTCGACAAACCCTGAACCAAACCCGAAGGGTCTCGCGCGCAAGACTTCCGAAGTCTTCGCGGTTTGTGCGACTTCGGAAGTCTGAGGCACAAGTCGCAGAGTCCACAACAACAAGATGTTGCCGATAAGCAGCACTTCACCATAACCGCCAAGAGTCGCCGTTGTGTAAAGAGTGGTGAGCACGGTTGGAATGGCGAGCAGCAGCGCGGCAGAGGCGGCAACCCACTTGTCAAAAATTTTCAGGCCAAGCAAATAAGTGGTGAGGATCGTTCCTAAATATAAAACCGTTTGCACGATCCGGATCGCCAATACCGTTTGACCGAAAATTAAAAATGCAAAAGCGATCAACCACGCATCGAGACTGCCGAGATAAGATTGTCCATAAAAGAAAACGGGGCGCGCGCCTTGCAAGATGTGACGCGCCATGAGCGCGACCACTGCTTCATCGGCGTTGAAGGGGAAAACGTCAAAGGCAAGCAACGTTGCTTTGAGCGTGAGCGCAATGATCAGCGCAAAAATTAAACCGAGATGGTGACGTATAATCATTCTGAATTATGAAGGATGAATTATGAAGGATGAATCGAGCGCGCCAGATCGCTATCAGCCAACAGCCATCCGCCATCAGCCATCAGCCATCAGCAATCTCCAATCTCTAATTACCAATTACCAATTCCCGATCTTCCTCCTTGCCTTCGTCCTCCGCATCCTTCCCGACGCGCGCACCATTGACGACGCTTACATCACGTTTCGTTACGCGCGCAACATCGTAAACGGAGTCGGGTTCGTCTACAACACAGGCGAGTATGTTCTCGGCACGACCACGCCACTTTATACATTGCTCATGGCGGCGTTGTCTTTTATTCTACGCTCACAAAATTTTCCAACAATAGCTCTTTGGGTCAATGCGTTAGCCGATGCCATCACTTGCGTTTTATTGATCGCACTCGGCGAAACTTTGAGCGGGCAAAAACGAGTCGGGGTCGCCGCCGCATTGCTGTATGCCGTTGCTCCGTTCAGCGTGACGTTTGCTGTTGGCGGGATGGAAACATCACTCTTCGTTTTATGGATCATCCTCACCTCGCTCCTCTACTTGCGCCGCCACCCCGCTTATGCCTTGTGCGCCGCCCTCGCCCTCCTCACCCGCCCCGACGCGCTCATTTTCATCTTGCCGCTATTCGCGTTTCAGTTCTTGGAATCTATCTGGCGCGCATTTAAAGAAAACCGCGAAGGCGCGAAGAACGCAAAGAATTACCAATTACTAATTACCAATCCCCAATCCCTATCACGCATCACGCTTCACGCCTCACTCTTCCTCCTCCCCATCATCACTTGGGCTCTCTTCGCCGCCTACTACTTCGGCTCGCCGCTCCCGCACACGATCACCGCCAAAGGCTTCGCCTATCAACTCAACCCGCAAGAAGGGTTCGTGCGTTTGTGGCAGCATTATGCCAATCCGTTTATGGAATTCGTCACGTTCGAAAAAATCCCCTACGGAAATTTTTGGGTCTTTTGGGTCTTGCCCGGCATCATTATTTATTTTTCGCTCTCGCTCATCGCCATCCTAAAATTTTTTCGGCGCGATGCGCGATCCCTGCCCATCACCCTTTACCCGTTTCTCTACTTCATCACCTTCGCCATCGCCAACCCGCTTATCTTTCGTTTGTATCTTACCCCGCCGCTACCGATCTATTTTATTTTGATCATGGGCGGACTACAGCAACTTCAAACTTCAAATTTCAAACTTCCAACTTCCGCCCCAAGCGTTCGATCCCTAATCCCCAATCTCCAATCTCTAATCTCCATTCTTCATTCTTCATTATTCATTACCCTCATCTTCCTCTCCCTCCGCGCCTGGACACTCTCGCCCGATCACGGTCCCGCCCGCCCCGCGCCCGATATGGCATGGTTCAAGCTCGAAGAGATTTATACGCAAATCGGAAAAGAACTCGCGCCGCAGATCGATTCAAAAACCGTCATCGCCGCCGGTGACATCGGCGCACTCGGTTATTTTTCTAACGCGCGCATTCTTGACACCGTTGGACTGATCTCGGCGCAAACGCCGCCCTACTATCCTCTGCCGCGCGAACAACTCGTCATCAACTACGCCATGTCGGCGCAACTCATCAACGACCACCAACCCGATTACGTCGTCTTCTTGGAAGTCTATGGTCGCCGCACCTTGTTGAAAGACGAAAACTTTTTGCGCGCCTACTCCTTCGTCAAAAAAATTCCAACGGATATTTATGGGAGCGAGGGGATGTTGATCTACAAAAAAGTAATTGGTAAATAGTAATTGGCAATTACCAATTACTATTTACTTTTCTTCGCGTACGCCGTAAACAAATCTAACGTATTCACCGCCAGCGGCTTCTCCGCCAACTTCAACGCCGAAATCGTTTTCTCGAATGGCTTGCCAACCAGTTCTCCAAATGCCGCCGTCACGCGCCCGGCCAAATATCCTAAACGCAAATAACGCCCCTGCGTGTGATCGCTCATGTAAGTGAACCCGACTCGTCGCAACATATCTCGCAACGTGGCGCGCGAGAAAAACATAATGTGCATCTCCATCAAAAAGGGCCAGCGCCCGCCCATCACTTGCGCCGTCACACTGCCAATGTCAATCGTGTGAATCACCACCACGCCACCCGGCTTGAGCAAACGAAAAACTTTTTTAAGTTCCGTCATCGGATCATCAAAATGTTCGATCACATCCCACAACGTGATCACCTCAAACGATTCGTCGAGGAAGCCGCCACTGGCTAACGTCCCTTGGGTCACGGGCAAGCCACGCTCGCGCGCGCGCGCCACTGCCCAACTCGATGGCTCAATGCCCTCGGCGTTCCAACCCATCTCACGAGCCATCTCTACAAACACGCCAATGTATGCGCCCACGTCCAGCAAACGCCGTCCGTTCGATTCACCTGTCACGCGATGCAGCGTCCGAAGATGTTCACGAAACGTATGCTCACGTCCGGCACGTTCTTGCAAATACAATGGGTCAACAACATCCTCGTACGCCTTCAACACTTCATTGGGATCGGC
>JACRLA010000205.1 GCA_016215145.1 Chloroflexota bacterium | reverse complement strand
AGATGGCGGCAGCCGCGTGCGGTTTGCCGCCGATGGACGCAGCGCATTAGAGTCGGCGCGGGCGGAGACTCCGACATTGATTGTGTTAGAGGCGGCGCTGCCTGAGGTGGGCGAGCAGTTGCGCGCGGATGACCGCACCCGCGACGTGCCGATCCTTTTTATCGGCGCGGAAAATAATTCACTTATTGAAGCCGAGCGCGAACAACGAAAGATCGTCGAGGAACATAACAAAGAGTTAGAGGCGTTTGCCCACACCGTCGCCCACGATCTCAAAACCCCTTTAGCCGACTTGATGGGCTACTCGGAGATATTGTTTGACATGGCGAGTGTTATTCAAAATCATACGGTGTTAGAAGCGGTTGCCGGAGTTAAACGCTCGGCGCAGAGGGGACTGGATATTATTCGTGAGCTTTTGGTGTTGGCGAGTTCGCGCCGACAAACGGTTCAACTGCAAGCGGTGGATATGGTGAGAGTGGTTGAGAATGCCCGCCAGCGTTTGGAAATGATGATCGCCGACTATCATGCCGAGATAATCGTGCCGGCGGAAATGCCGACGGCAATGGGTTACGCTTCGTGGTTGGAAGAGGTGTGGGTTAACTATTTGAGCAATGGCATAAAGTATGGAGGCAAGCCGCCGCGTTTGGAAGTTGGGGCGATGCCTCAAGGGGATGGCATGATCCGTTTTTGGGTGCGCGATAACGGCGATGGAATTTCAGCCGAAGATCGCGCCACGCTTTTCACCGAGTTCACTCGTTTAAGTAGAGAGTGAAGGGGTGGCGGGGCGGGGGAGCGAGTTTTACTTTACTTTGCTGAAACCTTTGAACGCTGATTCTTTATAACTGCTCAGCCGTCATTGCGAGAAGCGTTCTTTGCGACGAAGCAATCTCATAGCGCGACCGAGATTGCTTCGCAAAGTGCGCTCGCAATGACGGTGAGCAGCCACGATTCTTTTTTATCATTCAGCGATGTTCAGCGTAATCAGCGTTTTCAGCGTTCTGTTTTTAAACAAACTCGGAGTCTCAACGCAGATATTAAAGTAGAATGTCATCTTTTAAATTATTGACGGCTAATGGAGGTTGAATTGTAGTAATATGTGAATCATTAAGAAGAAACTCGTTTTCTCTGCTCCTTCGCTGCGCTGCGGAGTGCTTCGCAAGAAAACAGGTTTCTCCGACAGACCGCTTTCGGCGATTCGTTCATCGAGGTTGTTATGAAATTACACACTCCTTCCTCCTCCTCCTTCCTGTATTCCCCTCTCCGCCTCTTTGTGGCTGTCTTAACCATCGTCTTCGTTGCCGAGGCGGCAGTGATGATCCTATTGCTCGTCGTTCCAATATCCGATAGATTGATTGAAGCACTCGTAGACTCGACGCTGCTTACTTTGGGCGTGGCGCCTTTTCTGTGGTGGTTTGTGGTTCGTCCTTTGCGCGGCGTGGCGTTGAAAGAGCAGGCGCGTGCTGCCACCATTGTGGCGCAGGCGATGGACGGGATCATCACGTTTGACGACGAGTGCCAAATTGAATCAATTAATGAGTCGGGTGAGAATGTCTTTGGCTATAAAGCCGAAGAGGTCATTGGCAAAAGCGTCAATCTTCTATTTATTGATCTGTGTGGCGACTCTCTTGAAACCTACATCAGCCGCTCTCATAGTGAAGGGCGGCAGAGTTTGGAAGCGACGGGCAGACGTAAAAACGGCTCGACCTTCCCCATTGAATTGACGATGAGCGAATTGAGTCTAGAGCGGCGGCGGACGTTTGTCATCGCCATCGTGCGCGATATTAGCCAGCGCAAGCGCGACGAAGAATTGGTGCGGCAGGCGAACGAGAAACTGACGATGTGGATCGATCAGTTGGAACGGCGTAATCGTGAGAGTGCGCTGCTCAGCGACATGGGCGATCTGTTTCAAAGCTGTCACAGCGTAGACGAAGCCTATCGCATTATTGAACAATCGGCGCGGCGGCTCTTCCCTGACCGTTGCGGCGCGGTGTATACCCTTAACTCATCCAGAAATTTAGTGGAGGCCGTTGCCGCTTGGGGCGACTCGGCGGATGAGATGAGGCAGCAGGTGTTAGCGCCCGACGAGTGTTGGGGCTTCCGGCGCGGCAGATCGTATTTGGTCGCCGATACACGCGATGGGGTGTTGTGTCAGCACGTAAGCCAGCTTGCAAAAAATGATCAGGATGTGCCTCATAGTTATGTTTGCATTCCGATGATGGCACACGGGGATGCTTTGGGTGTGCTGCATTTGCGCGGCTCGGTGGAAGCCGCCATTGCCGACGATGCGCCGTTGGCGACGAGCGTCGCCGAGCGCATCGCGTTGGCTCTGGCAAATTTGCGATTGCGTGAGACGCTGCGCGTTCAATCTATTCGTGATTCGCTCACCGGTTTATTTAATCGCCGTTACATGGAAGAGACGTTTGAGCGCGAACTGCAACGGGCGGCGCGCAAAGGGACTCCGCTTGGGGTGATCATGTTAGATATTGATCACTTCAAACGTTTCAACGACACCTTTGGTCACGAGGCGGGTGATGCCTTGCTGCGCGAATTGGGTCAGCTGCTGCACTTGCGTTTTCGCGGCGCGGATATCGCCTGCCGTTATGGCGGCGAAGAGTTCACGTTGATCTTGCCTGAGGCTTCGGTGCAAGCGACTCTGCAGCGCGGCGAAGAACTGCGCGAAGCGGTTGGCGGCATCCGCCTTGAACACCTGGGGCAGTCATTAGGAGTCGTCACGCTTTCGCTGGGCGTGGCGGCATTTCCTGATCATGGATCGAATAAAGAAAGTTTGCTGCGTATCGCCGACGCCGCCTTGTATCGCGCCAAGAAAGAAGGGCGTAATCGAGTGGTGATTGGTTAGCTCAAGCGTCATTGCGAGTGCTTCGCAAAGCAATCTCGGTCGCGCTATGAGATTGCTTCGTTCCGCTCCGCGAAGAACGCTCCTCGCAATGACGGTGAGTAGTTACGAAGATCGAGAGTTCTCTATGACTATGTTTAAGAATCTCACAAAACTGCCTGCCTGCCACGGGGCGAGCGGTGTAGCCGCTCGCCCCGTGGCGTGGCAATTGTCCGCCAAGATATTTTACGGAGAGCTTTATGCCCACTAAAAAAACTGCTGCCCACTAAAAAAACTGCCTCTAAAACAAAAGCGCAAACAGGGGCGAAGGGAAGTTATTCACACAAGAGAAGTGAAACCCAACTGCTCATCGAGCAAGCCGCGCTCTACCGCTTGTCGGTTGCGTTGAACCACGAAACTGCATTGCAGGCGATGATGGATGTTGCCGTGCGCGCCGCCGCCGCATTGTTTAACGTTGAACTGGCGGCGATCTCTTCGGTAGACGAGGGTAGCGACACGTATTCTGATAAGGCGAACATTGGTTGGCCTTCAGGAATGGTTTCGCCCGAACAGCATATTCCGCTTAGCGTCAACAACGGTCTCACCTACGCCATTCGCAATCGAAAAGTTGTTGCCATTTCTGATGAGTCCAAAGAGACTCGTTTCGGTGCGCCCTCTTGGGTGCTGCAAATGGGCATCCGCTCGGCGTTGATCGCTCCGATGATCGTCGGCGGCAAAGCCATTGGCGGTTTGGCTGTCAATGATCGTCAGCCGCGTGATTGGAGTGAGGGCGAGCAGCGATTGATCGCCCTGATCGCCAACAACACAGCCGAAGCGATTGAACGGGTGAATTTATTTGGGCGTTTGCGCGAAGGGCAGAACTTCATCCGCCGAATTGCTGCCGCGAGCCCAAACCTGATCTATGTTTACGATATGGTCAATGGGCGCAGCGTCTACACCAATCGCGCTATCGCCGACATACTGGGTTACCCTCACGATCAAGCCGGGATGGATGGGTTATCTGCTTTAGGTCATCTCATGCACCCCGATGATCTCAAACAATATCCAGGCTGGATAGGGCGCTATGCGACTCTTAAAGACGACGAAGTTCTGGAAACCGAATATAGATTGAAACACGCCAATGGCGAATGGCGATGGTTTGTGAGCCGCTCGATGATTTTCGAGCGAGGTGCGGATGGCGCGCCGTATCAAATTATCGGCACATCCCAAGACATCACGGCACGCAAGCGGGTAGAAGAGGCGCACGCCGATCTGAATCACTTGCTTGAAGAATCGCTCAACGAAATCTATATTTTTGAGGCGGAGACGCTTTATTTTAAATGGGCGAATGATGGCGCGCGGCACAATCTTGGTTATACGATGGACGAACTGCGCGCGCTGACGCCGCTTGATTTAAAACCGGAATTCAACGCCCAAACATTTGGCGAACTGCTCCAGCCTTTGCGAACGGGTGAAAAACAAAAGATCGTTTTTGTAACCAAGCATCGCCGCAAAGACAACTCGCGCTACGATGCCGAAGTGCATGTGCAGTTGGCGGACTTTGAAGGGCGGCAGGTGTTTGTGGCGATCATTCTCGATATCACCGAGCGCAAGCAAGCCGAATTGATTTTACGCGAGAGCGAAGAACGGTTTTCAAAAATTTTTCAATTCAACCCGGTCTCTATCGCCATTACCTCTTTTAAAGATGGACGTTATGTGGATGTGAATAATGTCCTTCTGGATACATTAGGGTACGACTCGAAAGATGAAGTGATCGGGCGCACGTCTGCCGAATTAAATATATGGGCGGATCCTGCTGAACAGAGCAAAGTTGTTGAGGAACTTCGACAACACAGACTTATCCGAAATATGGAATTACGTGTTCGCGCTCGTGGTGGCGAAGTGCGTGACGTCTTACTGACTCTTGAGCGAATTGAGATTAACCATCAGCCGTTCACAATGGGTTTTGCGATAGATATCACCGAGCGCAAACAGGCTGAAGAGTTGTTAAAGACAAGCCAAATGAATCTCTCGGCGTTGATCGAAAACACTCAAGACAGCATCTGGTCGGTAGATGCTAATTATCGCCTCATCGTTTTTAATGCGACGTTCAATCGGCTGTTTTCTATGGCTTTTCATGGTAGACCCACAGAGGGTCTGGTCTTCATGGAATACATGCCGCTTGAGTTTAAATCTGCCTGGAAAGATTTTTTTGATCGCGCCCTAAGAGGCGAGAGATTCTCAACAGACTACCGTTACGACTTCCCCAACAAGCCTTTAGATTTTGAGATCGCCTTTAATCCAATTGTTGCCGCTGACGGGAACATTACTGGCGTAGCCGTTTTTGCCAGAAACGTCACCGAACGCAAACACCTCGAACTACAACAACAACGACTCACCACTGCGCTCGAATCGGCAGGAGAGATGATTCTCATCACCGATGCCGATGTCAAGATTCAATACGTCAACGCCGCCTTTGAACATATCACCGGCTACACGCGCGACGAAGCGCGGGGTCAAAACCCCAATATGCTGCAAGGCGCGAAGCAGGAAGATGAATTTTATCGCGCCATGTGGAGTGCGTTGCGTCAGGGCGATGTTTGGCACGGCGTCGTCACCGACAAAAAGAAAAGCGGCGATCTCTTTGAATCGGAAAATACCATCGCGCCCATTTACAACGCTTCGGGCAACACTATCGGTTACGTTTCCGTCCAGCGCGACATCACCGAGCGCGTGCAGCGCGAACGCGAACTGGAAGCGATTGCCCAATTGAGCACCGCTTTGCGAACCGCCGCCACGCTCATTGATATGACTCCACTCTTGCTCGATCAACTGCTCGATCTGTTAAAAGTGGATAGCGTCGCCTTGATCATGCGCGATGAGGCGAGCGGAGATTCGGTGGTGGAGGCGATACGCGGCGATCCGATCCTTATCATTGGTGATCGACTCGCGGCGGGCAAAGGGATTGCCGGCTACGTGATGGAAAGCGGCCAACCTTATTTGACCCAAGACGTGGAAAACGATTCGCGCTTTATGCGGCGCATTATGATTCAAGGACAGTGGGCAGTGGCATTCGCTCCTCTGGCGACGCGTGACCAGATCATCGGCGTGTTGTTTATTGCTCGCCAATCTGCCACGATCCCTACCGAAGATCTGCGCTTGCTGAATACCATTGGCGAACTTGCCGCCAGCGCCATTCATCGCGCCTCACTGCACGAACAGACGCGCCGCCGTCTGGGACAACTGGCTACCTTGCACAACATTGACCGCGCCATCAGTTCCAGTTTCGATCTTCGCCTGACGCTCAACATCGCGCTGGATGAGCTGACCCAATACGCAGGCGTGGGCGCGGCGTCGGTCTTGTTTTTGAATTCGCATTTCATGATGCTGGAATATGCCGCCGAGCGCGGCTTTCCGCGTCAAACGTCTAAGTCTCCTCAGCTCAATATAAATCACAGCTTTGCCGGACGCGCTGTGCTGGAACGCCAAGCAGTGGTTGCCGACCTCACGGCGTTCAAGGGTTTTCCTCATCTCGAGGCGCTTGCCAAAGATGGTTTTACCCGCTATGACGGCGTGCCGTTGATCGCCAAAGGAAAGATCAAAGGCGTGCTGGAAGTTTTTTCACGACCATCGTTTGGGGCGGAACAAAGCTGGGTAGAGTTTTTGGAGACGGTAGCTAACGGAGTGTCTCTGGCTATTGACAATATGGAATTGTTCAACGGGCTGCAGCGTTCGAACTCCGAATTGGGACTTGCTTACGACGCCACTTTGGAGGGCTGGTCACGCGCGCTTGATCTGCGTGACAAAGAAACCGAAGGACATACGCAGCGCGTCACCGAAATGACTCTGCATCTTGCCCACGCCATGAATATCGAGGCGACCGAGATAACGCAATTCAGACGTGGAGCGTTGCTGCACGAAGATAATGCGAAGGCACCCGGAATATGCGTATGAACTGCTGTCGCCTGTCGAATTTCTCAGACTGGCGCTGGATATCCCGTATTGTCATCACGAGAAGTGGGACGGGTCAGGCTATCCGCGCGGGTTGAGGGGTGAATCCATCCCCTTGGCGGCGCGCATCTTTGCCGTCGCCGATGTATGGGATGCGCTACGCTCGGATCGCCCTTATCGTAAAGGTTGGGAAGAGGAAAAGGTGCGCGACCATATCCGTGAACAGAGCGGCATACATTTCGATCCGAGAGTGGTGGAGGTGTTTTTGTCGTTAGGGGATTAAGAGTAGAGACGTTCCGCTGGAACGTCTCTAGATTCAAACACCGAGTGTCTTTGAGACACTCGGTGTTTTGTCAGCGTCATCAGCGTTCAAAGGTTTAGAGTTGTTTAAGATTTAAGTTCACCACCCCGATGCCGCCGACTATCAGCAACGAGCCGATCACCAATCGCCAGTCTGCCACTTCGTTAAGAAACAGAATTCCCAACACCAGACCGATCACCGGAAAGACGTAGGTGACGAGTGCGGCGCGTGTGGGTCCCCAGACGTTGTTGAGGTAGAAGAAAAGTATATAGGCAACACACGAACCCAACACCCCCAACCATACAACGGCGAACCAACGCAAACCGCTCGTCGGCAGGATCAACGATTCGACACCGGGGGCGACCCGCGCCGCGATGGGAGTAGAAATCCATATAATCGAATCGGCGATCAATAACACCATCGTGGATTGAAGAACCGGCGGCTGACCGCGCAAATACTTTCGGGAGAAAGTGATCGCCACCGCGTAACTGATCGAAGCCAGCAACACCGCCGCTTGTCCCCAGATACTGCTTTTCAGCACGCCACTCAAATCAAAATCTCGACTGACCAAAACCATAATGCCGACGAAGCCGACAATTAATCCGGCGATGCGCGGCGCGGTGATCTTTTCATCGTGCAGCCAAAAGTGGGCGATGACGATGGTGAATAACGGGACGGCGCCATTTAAGATCGAGGCTAAACCCGAGTCAATGCTTTTCTCGCCCCAGGTGATGAGGACGAAGGGCACGGCGGTGTTGAACATGCCCATGAACACGAAGGCTAACAAAATGTTGCGGTCGCGGGTGAAGGCTTGTTTTTGCCAACGCATAATGATCAACAAACCGATCACGCCGAAGAGCAAGCGAAAGGCGACCAACATAAACGAGCCAAAAGGCTGACCGTATAAGGCAACGGCTTCTTGGCTTTCATCTACCGCGATCTTGATCCATAAAAACGACGACCCCCAGATGAGTCCGAGCAGCGCAAATGCGCCCCATTCTTTAATTTTCATTTTTTAAATTTTGTTTTTTGGAATTTGGGATTTTTGATTTTTACTTCATCCCCATCATCTTCAACGGCGTGGCAAGTAACTTCCTCAACCAGCGCTGCTGCGGCGTTGGGTTCTCTACATCGCGCAAGCCGGCTTCGTAGTTCATTAAGCCTTCCATATACTTGCCTTGTTTGAGCCGCACTTCGCCCAACACACGCAGAACTTCGGAGCGCATCACTTTGTCTTTTTGGGGATCGAAGAGAGCGATGGATTCGTTGAGCGAGTCGGCGGCATGGCTGAGTTCGCCTATTTCCAGATAAAGGCTGCCGAGGTTGCCTAACGTTTGCGCGGTGTGGATCACGTCGTTGATCTCACGAAACTCGATCAACGCGATTTTGATCGTTTGCAGCGCAAGCGAATAATTCTTTTGAGCGCGATAGACCACGCCCAGATCGTTCTGCATCTCTGCCGCCATTTCGCGGTCCTCTTCGGCGAGATACGCTTCGTGTGCTTGCTCAAAAAGTTTTAGCGCGTCGGCGTATTCTTTTTTTTGAAAATGAGTCAGGGCGGCGTCACGGAGGGTAGAAGCGGGCATTGAGGGTGGGGATGGCGAATGGTAGATGGCGAATGGCAGATGGCAAATGGCGGTTGGCAACTTGCTATCAGCCATCTGCTATCGGCTATCTGCCATCCGCTAGAACGTGATGTCGAGCAAGCCCGCGGCGATCTCGCGTAGTTTGTCGGGGTCGTTGGAGGCTAAACGCATGGCGATGCGAAGATATGATTCGTTGACCGGCTGGGAGACAAAATCTTGAATCTCTTGCGGCAGATCTTTGAACGTTTCAAAAGCGCGCCGCGCCGCATCCCACTCGCCGACAGGACCTTGTTTCTCAAAGAAGTGTTCAACTTTTAACCCCAAGACCCAAGCCAGTGTTTCGAGTTCGGGCACCGGGATGGGTCGCTCGCCGTCTTCGTAAGATTTGATGCGCGTCGTCGGTGCGCCGATGGCTGCCGCCATTTCTTTTTGCGAGACGTTGTGTTCGAGCCGCGCTTGTTTAAGTTGCGCCCCGATGATGCGCTGCCGCAGACTGACCAATTGATCGGAACTGACTTGGGTGATTCGTTCGGGGGCTTCGCTTTTTACTTCGTCGCCCCAGAAGTGCGTCAGCGGCGTGTCGAAATAGTAGGCAAGCAGTTCAAGTTCGGGCAGTGAGATGGCTTTCTTGCCCAACTCAAAGGAGACGTATCCGGCGACGGTGATGTCGAGCACCGCCGCACAATCTTTGGGTGTTTTGCCAGCCGCTAACCGCGCATCGCGCAACAATACGCCGATGATCTTGGCGCGCAGGGCGAGAGATTTTTTATCAGCCATGAGGGTCGAATGATTATAGCACGCGGTTTATTAGACCGGATTCGTTTTACCCTCCCGAAGGTTTTAGAACCTTCGGGAGGGTGGGTGCGGCGCGATTAACGACGGCGGTTTGCCTGCATGATCATATCCGCGCTTCCGCCGAAGATTTCGGGCGGCAGCTTGAAGCCGTGCGATTCCAAACGCGGCGTAAAGTTTGGACGTAAGCCCGTCGGTCTCATACCAATCGGTTTGCCATCCGCGCCCAAGTTCTCGTCATATTTAAATATATCTTGCGTGATAATGGCTTCGCCTTCCATGCCATTGACCTCTGTAATGTAAGTCACCTTGCGTGAACCATCCTCTAACCGCGATTGTTGAATCACCAGATCAACGGCTTTAGCAATCTGTTCGCGGATCACCTTGAGGGGCATATCCAGACCGCTCATAAGTCCCATTGTTTCAATGCGGGCAGTGGCTTCGCGCGGGTTGTTGGCGTGCAGAGTAGTCAGCGATCCATCGTGACCCGTGTTCATTGCTTGCAGCATGTCAATCGCTTCGCCGCCGCGAATCTCACCCAACACGATTCGCTCCGGGCGCATACGCAAAGAATTTTTTACCAGATCGCGGATCGATACTGCCCCCGTGCCATCGGGGTCAGACGGGCGGGCTTCGAGCCGCACGACGTGCGGCTGCGCTAACTGCAACTCGGCCGAGTCTTCGATAGTGATCACGCGCTCGTCTTCGGGGATCATGCTGGAGAGGACGTTGAGCAAAGTTGTTTTACCGGAGCCGGTGCCACCTGAGACAACAATGTTGAGGCGCGAGATGACGCAGGCTTTCAAGAATTCGGCGATCTGCGGAGTCATCGATCCAAATTTAATCAGATCGTCCATCGTCAATTTCTTGGTCGAGAATTTACGAATCGTGATCGTCGTGCCGTCAATGGCGACGGGGGGGATGATGACGTTGACGCGGCTGCCATCGGGCAAGCGGGCGTCTACCATTGGCACTTTGCGATCCACGCGGCGACCTAATGGGCGGATAATGCGCTCGACGACGCGCATGACGTGTTCGTCGTCGTCAAAGATCACGTCGGAGACGACGAGCTTACCTTTGCGCTCGATGTAGACTTGCTTGGGTCCGTTGACCATCACTTCGCTGATCGTCGGGTCGCGCAATAATTTTTCGATGGGTCCAAAGCCGACGATCTCATCCACCACTTCGCCGAACATATCTTCGATCATGGCGCTGGGCAGGCTGACGTTTGCCTGACCATAAACCAAATTGAATCGCTCGCGCAGCATTTGTAAAACTTGCGGCGTGCGTTTGAGGTCTATGTTGTCTTCCATGCGTCCGGCGATTTTGCTTAAGAGCCATTTCTTTAAACGGTTGTAGTCTTCGTCGGAGAGTCCGCCGGGTTTGGGGCGCGCCGCTTCGGCGGCGGGCGCGGCGGGTGGAGGGGCGGCAGGCGCGGCAGGAGTCGGCTGACCGGCGGTGGCAGGCGGTTGATCTTTTCCGGTTTGTAATCGGTTGCGGAGCGTCATATTAATACCTTGCTGGATCAATTGTGCGGCGGTTCATCTTCGAGAGCCAACCAAATGATCTGATCACGATTGAGCGTGACGAAGGTGGCTTCGTAGGCGAGCTTGCCGCTGAGGTCGTACACTTTGGCCGACGTGACGGCGATAAATTTTTCGACGAGTTCAAGTTGATCTTTGATGCGTCGATCTTGCGACAGATAAATCTCGCCTTGGATTTGGTGCGTGGCAGTTTGAATGCGGACGTAGACCGCATCCTTGCGCACGATGTGGGTAAACACTTTGCCTTTGCTGTCGTATTCGATGCTCATTGTCGTCCTCCAGTATACGCCACAGGCAGTTCAAACGAAAATACAGAACCTTGCCCCGGCGCGCTTTCTACTTTTATTTGTGTGTGATGCGCTTCTAAAATTCGATAGACCAGCGCCAACCCCAACCCGGTGCCGCCGTAACGCCGCGTGGCAGAGCCGTCGAGTTGATGAAAGGTGTGGAAGAGTTCCGGCAAACGACCAAAGGGGATGCCGATTCCGGCGTCGCTGACATTGGTGAAGACGCGCGAGCCGGATTGATCGACTTCAATAGTCAGTGTGACATTTTTGCCGTTGGGCGTGAACTTAATGGCGTTGTCTACTAGTTGCGAGATGACCCAATTAATTTTTTCGATGTCGCCTTCGGCGAAGATCGGCTGCGGCGGCAGGCGGCTCGTTAAATTCACGCTGGCTCTGTGCGCCTTCGGCAGGGCGCGGGTGATGACCGACGCCGCTAAATCGGTGATGCAGAAGGAGGAGACATCCAGTACCAGTTCACCACGCGCGGCACTGGCGAGACGGATCAAGTCTTCGATCAGCCGCTCTAAACGATTGGTTGCCTGTAACGTGGATTGCATCGCGTCCATTTGATCGGCGTTCAACGTCCCTAACATATTATCGGCGAGCAGACTGACGTAGCCTTTGATCTGCGAGAGCGGCGTACGTAATTCGTGCGAGACGTTAGCCACGAAATTTGTTTTGAGTTGATTCACTTCGTCCAACTTGCTCAAGGCTCGTTCAAGTTCGGCGGTGCGTTCCAATACGCGCTTTTCGAGTTCGCTGTTTGCCGATTGCAGTGCTGCTTGCAATTCCAGAACTTGCACCATGATCACCGTGTCGAGATTTTCACGCGAGATCATTTCGAGCTCGACCAGCGTTTGCCCGAGCATTTGCGATTGTCCTTGAGCGTTCTTTTTGCGTTGATAGTCCAGAGCAAGGCGCAGTTGCTCTTCGGTGATGAGTTCTTTACCGAGCAAGACCTCTCCCAATTTGGGGACGAGGATGTCTACGATGTGAGGCAGTTTGCTGCCGCTGGTTGAAGCGGTGGCTTGCCCTTCCAGCAAGAGCAGGGTCAACGTGAGATCGTTGCCGCAACCGGGGCAGCGGCGGTCTTCGGGACGGATCGTGGTGCGACATTGCGGGCAGAGGAGATCGGGCGTAGCCATTGAGGTCAGAGATCAGCGAAGTAAGCGTCTGCCGCCATGTCCATGTATTCCGGCAGTGTTTCGGGCGGCAAACCTTTGTAGCGCGTGATGTCGAGCAGTTGATCGAGCAGATCGCGCGGGTGCGACATTTTGAGGGCGCGATTTTTTGCGACATAATGTTTTTGGTAGAGCGAGACGAATCCTTTTTGATTATATTTGACGCCCATCTTGTGGCACAACGCCTGAAAGATTCGATGAAACTCTTCCGGCGAGGGATCGTCTACTTTAATCTTGTGGCGGATGCGGCGCAGGAAGGCGGCATCTACCAACTTGGCGGGGTCAAGGTTGGTCGAAAAGACGACCAACTGCTCAAACGGAATTTCGATCTTCTTGCCGTTGTGCAGAGTCATAAAATCAATTTTGGTTTCGAGCGGCACGATCCAACGGTTGAGCAAATCTTGCGGATCCATTTGCTGACGACCAAAATCGTCAATGAGGAATAAGCCGCCGTTGGCTTTCATCTGAAACGGGGCTTCGTAGTATTTGGCGTTCTCGTCGAAGATCAAGTCGAGACTCGCCAGAGTCAATTCGCCGCCGACCATCACCGTAGGGCGTTCAATTAAAACCCAGCGCGCGTCAATGTCCGGTGACTGTTCACTGACTCGGCGGACGTGATTGAAGTCGTCATACACTTTGATGATCTCGCCATCCACCGAAGCGGCGTAAGGGATGTAGATCGGATCGACGGCGAGCAGCTTGGACATGCGCGTGGCAATAGTGGTCTTGCCGTTGCCCGGAGGACCGTAGAGGAAGATCGAGCGACCCGAGTTAAGCGCGGGTCCGATCTTGTCGAACATCAAAGGGTTGATCGCCAATCCCTCAAAACCTTTTTTCACATCCTCTTCGCGCAGCGTGAGTCCTTTGAGGGCTTGAGCGCGGATCATTAAGTTGTAGCGCTCAAGCGGCACGGGCGCGGGTCCGACGTACGTGCTGCGTTCCATTGCCTGCCGCGCGCGGGTGATGCCGTTGCCGCTTAATGTGTAGTTATACGACGTGGCGGCAAACCCGCCGGAGCCGGTGATGTTGACCAACTGTTCACGATCCAACGCTTCCAAAACATTTTGCACGATGCCCACAAAGGGCAGGCACAAATTTTTG
>JACRLA010000204.1 GCA_016215145.1 Chloroflexota bacterium | reverse complement strand
GACCGGCATCACTGCGTTTCATTTTGGACAGGTCAACTTTGGTCGGCAGTTTCACATTGAGGTCTTCAATGGAGTCGTACATCAATTGAATGATGTATTTGCCGCCATGCGCGAATGCGCCGGGGTCTTTGAGTGAGACTTGGTAGTTGTAAGCAGCTTTGGCGAGACGAGCCGTCCAACCTTTGTAGGGATTGGTCGCCACTTTTTTTTTTTTTTCCGATTTGCCATCGCCGTTCTTGTCGGCAAAGAAGTACGGATACGTCGCCGCATCGTAAGCGATGGCTTGCTTTGACACATCCTTTCCGTAGGCTTGGATGGCCTTCAACAAGTTGGCGCGTACGCCGTCGAGTTCCGCCGCCATGCCTTCTTTGACGTCGCCGTTGCCGTTGAAATCGTGCAACGAACCGTTCATGCGGATGTTCTTGAGGTCATCTTTGGTCTTGACGTTGGTATGGCAGGTCTTGCACTCGTCAATCTTGAGTTCGAGTGTGTGCGGGCTATGGCAGCCGACGCACGTATCGTAACCATCTACATGCGCGAACTTACCGTCGTACTCTTTGCCGTCGTACTCATAGCCGCCTTTGACAACGGTGCCGTACAACGTAGCGCCCGCCGCAAAGTAGTGAATGTTGGTGAAGGTGATCTTGTCGCTGATCGCATCCACGTCGGTCACTGCCGCGTTCTTGATCTGCGTATCAATCGTCGCTTTAGAGGCGCGACCTTGATGGCATTGCAAACAGACCACTTCGGTGCCAAGCGGGTTAAGACGGAAGGCTTGGGTCGATGACCGGGGATGTTCGCCAAAGCGATTCCGTCACCGACATTCTTGATCGTGACTCCCGAGGGGAAGGTCACGCTGGTCAGGTTCGAAGCTTTGGCGTTGTGGCACGAGTCACAGGTGATGGTCGAGCCAACGTTTGGCGCTTTATCTACTTTGAGCGCCGCGCTGCCATCGGCGCCGGTGAAATCTTTAAAGCCCACGCCACTGTGACAGCGCGCGCAGTCTGCCGGAACGACAGGCACGGTTGCGCCATCGGGTGGTTTGTCTTTGTCCCAATGGGCAAACGCTTCAGACTTTATAGCATTGTGTCCCGACTTGTCCCAATCGGCTTGGTTTGGAACGACTAAAGCCGGCTTTGGCACTTCAGTCGGTTTGGCTGCAACCGCAGCCGTGGGCAACGGAGTCGGCGCCACCGGAGTCGGCGAAGCGCACGCCACGACGATCAAGCCGAGGACGAGCAACATCGCGCCCACATAAAAATACTTCTTGTTCATTCCATTCTCCTTTTCCTAAATGTTCGAAATTACATTTTGCAAAACGCCAAGTTTTAATTTGTGTAATATCACCTCCTTTGCAAAAAATACTCGCGACGTGAGTCATGCCGAAAGCATGACAAACATCGTGAGGTGAATGTGCGTCAACATACTGTCATTGTTATAGATTTATGAGCAGACGATTAGTAAAGCTTGTCATGTGTTGAGACGACAAAAGTTGACAGTATAAGAATTACGGGGATGCCGCCAACGCTTCGATAAGCGTTTTATCCAATTGCGGCAGGGTGCGGTTTGGCAGCCGCGGTGACAAAATCCCAAAAAGCATTCTGCGCCGCCGTTGCCGGACGATGCACATGACGACCAATATAAATATCTTGACTCAATTCCAGACCGCGCACTTGCACCATTGCCACGCGATCTTTAACTAATCGGGTCACCACTATCTCCGAGACAAACCCCACGCCGATCCCTTCCTGAACAGCAAGAGCAATCGCCTCGGAATTACCCAGTGTCAACGCGGTTCGCAATTGATCCATCGAAATGCCGACGCCGAGCAAACCATCGCGCACGGCGTTATACGTTCCACTTCCCTCTTCGCGTAAAATAAAATTGGCGTCCAACAATTCTTCGGAGCCAATCTCGCCGCGACTTGCCCACGGATGATCTAACGGCACGATCAGGGCGATGGCGTCGGACAGAAATTTACGAAATTCAAAGTCGCGCGAGAAGTCGCGCGCGCTTGCCAGCGCCAAATGCACGTCGCCTTTCGAGAGAAATTGAAGCGCGTTCTGCCGCGCCATGACATAGCACGAAGCCTGTACGTGCGGATGCGCGCGCAAAAATTCTGCCAGCAAATGTGGCAGAACGTATTTGCCGGGCGTGGTGCTGCAGCCCACCAGCAAATGACCACACACGTCGCCTTTGAGGGATCGCATGGTCTCGTCAATGCGAACCGAGAGCGACACCATCTCGCGCGCCAACGGCAGCAGCGCCTGACCGGCGTCGGTTAATTCAACGTGTCGTCCACTACGCAAAAAGAGGGGGGTGTTGAAGTGTTGTTCGAGTGTTTGAATGTGTTGACTCACACTGGGTTGAGTCATATGCAGCCGTTTTGCGGCAAGGCTAAAGTTAAGCGTTTCGGCTGCCGCCAGAAATACGTGAAGTTGATGCGCGTCTAACATAACATTTCTCTTTTCCCTCCTCCTGCCAACCTCAAGGCACAAATCCTTCGAGGCTTTCTCCATCTCAAACTCTACTGCGTTTAACTATGGATAGTAGTGTGATTCATCACCCCTCTTGATAGGCAATGCTCAAAGACATAGACGATGATCTTGCGAAGAAAATAACCTATAAGCCCTCACAAACTTCCCGTCTGTTATCACCGCGATTCAGTTATACTTTAACAAAATCCCAAGTTCCAAATGAACAATGAACAAAAAATCCCAAATCCCAAAATCCCAACTTCCAATCTCTAATCTCCAATCTCTAACGACCTAACCACCTAACAACCCAACCACCTCACCACCTAACAACCCAACCACCCAACCACCCAACCCACCATGACCCGCCTCACATCCCTCCTCATCGCTCTCGTTCTTATCTTTACCGCCTCACCCACGCTTGCCCAAACCACATCGGCTCTCAGTGGAATGGAGATCGAACTGTGGCCCGAATACGACAAGCCTTCCATGCTGGTGATCTTCCGCGGCACCATTGCGCCTAACGTGCCGTTGCCTGCCACACTCACCTTTGAGATTCCATCCAAGTTCACGCCGCTCGCCGTTGCCTATCGAGATCAACAAGGGTTGCTATACGATCTCAAATACACCACCACTGCCGGCGCCAACACAACCGCCATCACCTTCAGCGTGCCGACGACCTCTTTTCAATTTGAGTATTACGACACCACACTGGACACGACAATCCCCTCGCGCAAATTTAATTTCCTCTGGCGCGCGCCTTATCCCGTTCAAGCACTCACGGTAGCGATCCAACAACCGGTCAACGCTTCGAACTTTGTCACCACGCCCAAAACCGAATCGAGCGTCGGGGCAGACGGTATCACCTACTTCAAACAGATTCGCAACAATGTGGGCGCCAATGAATCGATCACGTTAGATATAGCCTACACCAAAAATGATTCGACCCTCACCGCCTCCACGGTGAAGCCGCCAGCCGCTGAGCCCATTTCCATCGCCACGCCCGCCGCGTCGTCGTCGAACAATCAAACACTCATCGTCACGATCATCGCCGCGCTGGCAGTGGTGGTTGTCCTCGGCGGAGTGATATGGGTTGTCCGCAACAGGGAAGAATCGGCGGCATCACCTGAGAGAGAGCCGCGCCGCCGCAAGGAGAAGGGGCATCCGCCTCGCCCCAAAGAAGTTCATCCCGAAAAATCGGCAGCGTCTGTCACCTTCTGTCATCAATGCGGTGAACCCGCCACACCCGAAGATAATTTTTGCCGAAAGTGCGGGACAAAGATCAGGCGCTAATGGTTTCGTTCTTCTCGCAAAACATCATCCTCATTTATTTCCTCTACGGGCTAGCCTTCTTCATCATGGGCTTCGCCGTGCTGCTCGAGTCGGCGCGCACGTCGGAATTAAAATTTGCCCGCGCCCTTCGCCCGCTTGCCGTCTTTGGCTTGATGCACGGCATCCACGAATGGGGCGAGATGTTCGAGAAGGTGCTGGCACTCACTCAAAATTACCAACTGACAGTGGATGAACACATCTTGCGCGTGATGTGGTTGGCGGGATCCTTCATCGCCTTGCTGATCTTCGGCACGTTGATGATCACAACCTCACCGTCCACTGCCGCGCCGCCGCGCCGCTGGGTGTGGCTCATTCCGTCTACGCTGACGTTGATCTGGATCGGCGGAGTCCCTTTGCTGAATCCTTTCGTCAACACGCCGCACGAATGGCTCATTCTCATAGATGTGTGGGCGCGCTACACGTTGGGCATCCCGGCAGGCGTGATGGCAGCCGTTGGATTCGTGCAGCAACAACGCGCCTTTCGTGCACAAGGGCTGACTCGTTTTGGGCGCGACATGCTGTGGGCGGCAATCGCCTTTGGTTGGTATGGAATCTTCGGTCAGATTTTTACGCAGCGCAGTGTGCTATTCCCTTCGACAATCATCAACAACGATCTCTTCAGCAACCTCTTCGGCATCCCGGTGCAACTTTTTCGCGCCAGCATGGCAACGGTTGCCGCCGTGTTCATCATTCGATCTTTGCGCGCCTTTGAGGTGGAACGGGCGCGGCAGATGAACGAGTTGAAAGAAGCGCAGATGCGCGAAGCACAGCAACGGCAACAACTTCAAAGCGATCTCTTGCGGCAGATCGTCAACGCGCAAGAGACCGAGCGGCAGCGCATCGCCCGCGAACTGCACGACGAGACCGGGCAATCGCTCACGGCAATCGGGTTGGGTTTGCGCGGCGTGCAGTCTACTATGAAGAGTGATCTGGCTCTTGCCGAGCGACAGGTGATCGAACTCGAATCTCACGCCGGACGCGCGATTGATGAACTGCGTCGTCTGGTTTCAGATTTGCGCCCGTCGCAGTTAGACGATCTGGGGTTAGTTGCCGCGCTTCGTTGGTACACGCAAGAGGTAGAATCCCGGACGGGGATCAAAGTGACGTTGGAGACTCAAGGCAAGCACACGCTCTCGCCGGAGATCAACACCGTGTTGTTCCGCATCGCGCAAGAGGCGTTAACCAACGTGGTGCGCCACGCCAGAGCAAAACAGGCAACGGTGCGTTTGTGTTTGGAAGAATCCTTTGCAACGATCTCGATAGGCGACGACGGGCAGGGCTTCGATCCGCAGCGCGAACTGGCGCACCGCAACCACCGCGTGGCGTGGGGTTTAATCGGGATGCAGGAACGGGCAACGCTGATCGGGGGGACATTTAGTGCGAACTCGGCCGTAGGCAAGGGAACAGAGGTGACGGTTGTGGTGCCGATGAAGTAAAACGAAATAAAGGAGATAGGGGAAATAAGGGAAAGGGAGGAAAGGAAATGCCTTTCCCATGTTTCCTTTCGTTCCTTTGTTTCCTTTGCAATTATGGACAAAATTAAATTACTCCTCGTTGACGATCACGCCGTGGTGCGCTCTGGTTTGCGGATGCTGCTCGAAACCCAAACCGATATGCACATCGTGGGCGAAGCCGAGACCGGGATGCAGGCGATTGCTCTGGCACGTCAACTCAAACCTCAAGTGATCGTCATGGACATCACCCTACCCGACATCAGCGGCATTGAAGCAACGCGCAGCATCCACGAATGCTGCCCGGAGATTGCTATTGTGGCGTTGACGATCCACGAAGACGAACAGTACTTTTTTGAAATGTTGGCGGCGGGCGCAACGGGCTACGTGCCGAAACGCGCCGCGCCCGAAGATCTGCTCACGGCGATCCGCTCGGCGTATCGGCACGAGGTGTATCTCTATCCATCGTTGGCGAAAGCGCTGGTTAAAGATTTTGTGACGCGGGTGGACAGCGGCAAAATGCCTTCGGCGATGGATGGCTTGACCGAGCGCGAGCGCGAAGTGTTAACGCACTTAGCCGAAGGCGCATCCAACCAAGAAGTTGCCGACTCGCTAACGATCAGCGTTAACACCGTTGCCCGCCACCGCGAGAACATCATGCAGAAATTAAATCTGCACACCCGCGCCGAGTTAGTGAAGTATGCGATACGGAAGGGATTGATTGAGGCGTGAGGGGGATTGGAGAATCGTATTCCGTATTGCGTATTGCGTTTCTGCTAAAATAAAGGGAAGGTGATGTTATGACTACACAACAAATCCTCCATGAACTGAAACATCTCTCCACTGTTGATTTACTGAGAGTCATTGAAGTGGCGACGAAGCAAATGCTTATAGAAATCAACACGCAACCTCTTTCTAAAAACGGGCCGACACTCAAGGAACAGTTAACCGCCGCGGCGGAAACACTTTGGCAAGATTACGCCCATGACAATGAGTTAAGAGCTTTCTCCACTTTAGACTCAAGTGTTGAGCATTCCCTTCGACACATAACTGGACTTACGCACCTTAAGAAGTGTTAACGCACTTAGCCGAAGGCGCATCCAACCAAGAAGTTGCCGACTCGCTAACGATCAGCGTTAACACCGTTGCCCGCCACCGCGAGAACATCATGCAGAAATTAAATCTGCACACCCGCTCCGAGCTGGTGAAGTATGCGATACGGAAGGGATTGATTGAGGCGTAATACTGCGTTCACCCTACTCCCTCTACTGCATTTACCCCACACGACCTACTGCCCCACAGTAGGTCGTGTGCTTTTAACGCATCCCCTCAAGTTGCTACGCCCCCCCAATAGATTCTCAGCGCCCGAATTGATAGCCTGTAAACAGAAGGAAGTAGAGCAAGATGACATCTTGCTCAACAAGAGATAAGCGTAGAGCAGGATGACATCTTGCTCTACAGGAGGCTACCATGTTAACCAGTTTATTTGCAGTTTTAGGATTGCTCGCGTTGAGGATTGGCTTGCCGGTTGTAGGAATTTTGCTGATCTGTGAAGTGCTGCATTACGTCGAGGCGCGCTGGAACTCAGGTGGAAGCGTTTCTTGAAGTTATGGGGTTGCTGGTGCTACGCCTGGGCGTGCCGCTTGTGATTACCCTTTTGATCAGCGCGTGGTTGATGAAGCTCGATCAGAAGTGGCACGATGCAGAGATCGCGCGCCAGACGCGCGTCCTGCCTACGCACGACGCTCCGCATTGTTGGGAAGTGATGGGGTGTGATCCCACAAAACGCGACATCTGCCCGGTGTACCGAATGCGCCCTCTGCCTTGTTGGCAAGCTCGCCAACGCCTGAATGGCAGGGTGCAGGAACAGTGCATGAACTGCTTGGTGTTTCAAACCGCTTGATGACTACATCCTCCTTTCCTTCGCGCCTTTGCGCGGCTAGCCCCTCCCACAAAGGCGCGAGAAAGAAGAGAGATTGGAGATTGGAAATTATGAACACACGAAAATTTTTCTCACTCATGACGATGGCGATAGTGTTGTCACTCATCGCTTTATTTGTTTCGACAAACATCGCCCGCGCCGACGATGGCTTCGGCGGTCCGGAAAAATGCGCCACCTGCCACAAACCGCAAGCCGAAACATGGTCGCATGCGCCACACGCCGACGCGATGAAGGTAACTGCTTTTGTTAACGCTTGGCGGGCGGCGCGATCACCGGCGTATTGTTTGGAGTGTCACACCACCGGCTACGATCCGAAAACGGGTAAATATGCTTTCGAGGGCGTGACGTGCGAATCGTGTCACGGCGCTTTTACGAGCGATCACCCGAAGCAGCCGATGAAGGTGGATAAATCCAATGAGATGTGCGGGCGCTGTCACAAATCTACATTGAATGAATTGAACTTGAGTCTGCACGGGCAGAAAGGTATCACCTGCACCGCGTGTCACGACGTGCATGGCACCAATGTTAAAGCAGGCAATGCCTCGGCTCTGTGCGAGAAGTGCCACGCCAGTATGACGGGCAAGTTGTCGCACGCTTCGACGGCGGGCAAAGGGTTAGCCTGCGCCGATTGCCATGTCGGTCCGCGCAGTGGCGATCCATCGGAGGGTCATGCCAACACCGGGCACATGTTTAAAGTTGGAACGGATACTTGCTCACGCTGTCACTCGAAAGAGATGCACACCGGCGTACAACTGATGATGGGTGACGATTCCAAAGCACCCGTTACACCGAATGTCGCAGAGTCCGGAGTCGGCGCCCCCTTAGATTCGGGGACGGCGCTGCCGATGTTGGGTGGGACGGTCATCGGCATCATTATCGGACTCGGCTGGTCACGCTTTATGCAACGGAAATGAGAAGGGAGATCACCATGTCTACAAAAATTAATCGGCGAGATTTTTTACGATTGGCGGGAACAACAGGCGCGGCGTTGATCGTGCTGGGCGCAAAAACTGCGACGGGCGCGCAAGCCAGCGTCACCCAAGAATCAAAACATCGTTGGGCGATGGTGATCGATCAAGCGAAATGCACCGGCTGTGGCGATTGCACGATGGCGTGCCGCGCCTCGAATGATGTGGCGAAGGGCAAAGAGTGGAACGTTGTTTTGCAGGATAAGCCTGTGGGTGGCAAGCCGGTGTATCTGCCGCGCCCGTGTATGCACTGCGAACATCCACCGTGCGCCGAGGTATGTCCGGTGGGCGCGACCTACAAACGCGATGACGGCATTGTGATGATGGATTACAACAAGTGCATCGGCTGTCGTTATTGTGAAGTGGCTTGCCCGTACGGGGCGCGCGTGTTCAATTGGGAAGAGAACACGCAGCCGAATGATGCCGTGCCGCAATGGGGCACGCCGGAAATTGTCCGCCGCCCGCGCGGTGTGCCGGAGAAGTGTTCGTTCTGCTATCAACGCATTGATCGCGGACTCGAACAAGGTCTTACGCCCGGCGTAGATCGTCGCGCGACTCCGGCCTGTGTGGTGGCTTGCCCGGCGGGCGCGAGAATCTTTGGCGACCTTAACGATCCTGAAAGCAACGTGAGCAAGTGGTTGAAGGCGAATGATCATTACCGCTTGCGCGCAGATTTGGGAACGGAGCCGAGGGTGTATTACTTGGCGAAGAGAAGTTAGTAAATGGTAATTAGTAATTGGAGATTGTGAGGCGCGACATGACTAAAAATAATTCTGCTTTAGCAAACGTGTTGCAGCACTGGCTGATGTATCCAATCTGGATGATGGGATTGGCGATCACGATGATGATCGGACTCGCGGCGGGGATCGCAATCTTGGTGAAAGGCTTGAGCCTCACCGGGTTAACCGACAACATCCCCTGGGGCTTGTGGATCGCCCTCGACCTTTCTTCTATCGCCATCAGCGCCGGTGCGTTTAGTTTGTCGGCGGCAGTGTACATTTTGGGGATCAAGAGTCTGCGCCCGGTGGCGCGCGTGGCGGTCTTCGTCGGGCTGATCGGTTACTCGATGGCGCTGCTGGCACTGCTGCTCGACATCGGCAGACCGGACCGTTTTTGGCACGCGATGGTGTAATGGAACACGCACTCGGTGTTGTGGGAAGTGACGATGTGCGTCGCGCTTTACTTCAGCGTGTTGATGGTTGAATTCGCGCCGTTGATCGGCG
>JACRLA010000190.1 GCA_016215145.1 Chloroflexota bacterium | reverse complement strand
GGCTTAAGTCATTCGGCTTAATCTCACATGACATTTGATTTTCAATCTCATTACGTTTTTTGATTGACACCCTTTGATCGCTTGTGATAAGATTTACACACTTCCCTCCCCGAGAAAACATAATATGACACTTGATCAGTTGCTCCGAGATTACCTTCCCATCCTTATCCTACTTACTCTTTCCACTGGTCTTGCATGTCTCATTGTTATCCTCACTCACCTCATAGGTCCGCGGCGCGACACTAAACTTAAACTTATGCCATATGAGTCTGGCATGAACCCTATCGGTTCGGCTGTGCGCCGTATGCCGGTGCGCTTTTACCTCATCGCAGTTCTCTTCATTTTGTTTGATATTGAAGTTGTCTTCTTCTTGCCTTGGGCAGTGGTCTTTTCCACGTTCATCAAGAATGGACAAGCGTTATTCATTTTGCTTGAGATGTTTATCTTCATTGCCATCTTGCTTGTCGGTTACATTTACGCTTGGAAAAAAGATGCATTGGAGTGGGAGTAGGGCAAGATGGTATCTTGCCTTACATCGTTGGGCAAAATGGCATCTTGCCTTACATAGGTGAACTATGGGTCTTGAACAAAAACTTGGCAACATGGGGGTCATCACGATGACGTTAGAGCAAGCCGTGAACTGGGGTCGCACCAACGCGATGTGGCCCATGCTCTTCGGTCTTGCTTGCTGCGCCATGGAAATGATCGCCGCGCAATCGTCGAACTACGATGTGAGCCGGTTCGGCATGGAATTGATGCGCGCCTCACCACGCCAAAGTGATCTAATGATCGTCGCCGGGCGCGTGACGCGCAAGATGGCTCCGGTCTTGCGCCGCCTCTACGACCAAATGCCCGATCCCAAATGGGTTGTCGCCATGGGCGACTGCGCTTCGAGCGGCGGCATCTTCAACAATTACGCCATCGTGCAAGGCGTGGACGAAGTAGTGCCGGTAGACGTGTATGTTTCGGGTTGTCCACCGCGCCCTGAGAATTTGATCTATGGCATTATGAAACTGCACGAAAAAGTCCGCCAAGAAAAAATTACAAAGTGGAAGTAAGCACATGCTGAATCCAGAACACGTTAATAAAACAATCGCCGCGCTCAAAGAAAAATTTCCAGAGACGGTGCAAGAGGTGAGTGAGTTTCGGGGCGAGACAACGGTGACAGTCGCCAAGGCGGCAATCGCTGAGGTATGTCGCTTCCTTCACGAGGATGCCGCGCTGGATTACAACGTCCTGACCGATCTCGCTGCCGTGGATTATTCTCCCGAAGAGCCGCGCTTTGGCGTCTCCTATATTCTTTTCTCGATGAGCAAAGTTGCGCGGCTGCGACTCAAAGTTCTTGTCCCCGAAGAAGATGCAGAAATTCCAACCGTGACTAACGTTTATATCAACGCCGATTGGTACGAGCGTGAAGCGTGGGACATGATGGGAATTAAATTTGCCGGGCATCCCGACTTGCGCCGTTTGCTCATGCCCGCCGATTGGGAAGGGCATCCGCATCGCAAAGATTTTCCGCTCGGCTACGAAGAAGTGCAATTCTCATTTAACTGGCGCGAGATTGACGCGAAGAAACCGTACGCGAAAGAATAATGTATGCCTGATCTTTCAGAACCCGTCCTCGAAGAACTCAAACATCTCTTCACCGAGCGCGCGTTAAGTGGTGAGACGATGGTGTTGAACATGGGCCCGCAACATCCCAGCACCCACGGCGTGCTGCGCCTCATCGTCGAACTCGACGGCGAGACCGTCATTCGCGCCATCCCCGATATCGGTTTCTTGCATACCGGTATTGAGAAAAACATGGAGTCGAAGACGTATATCAAAGCGTTGGTGATGACGGATCGACTCGACTACCTCAACAATGTCGGCAACAACCTTACTTATTGTCTCGCCATCGAAAAATTAATGGAGACAAAAATTCCTGAACGCGCGAATGTGCTGCGCGTGATCTTGCCGCGATGAGCATGTTGCTCTATTGCTTCCGTGAGCGCGATTACATCATGGATATTTTCGAGATGGTGTCGGGTCAACGCATGATGACTTCTTACATTCGCCCCGGCGGTGTGTGGCGCGATGTCCCGCCAGGCTTCACCGAAGCAGTTGAAAATTTTCTCAACTACATGCCCGCCAAGATTGACGACTACGAGCGATTGCTTACTAACAATCCCATCTTCAAACAACGCACGCAGGGCATTGGCTACATGAGTGCCGAAGACGCTGTTAAATGGAATCTTGCTGGACCTTCACTGCGTGGGTCGGGCGTGAACTTTGACGTGCGTAAAGCGATGCCGTATTGCGGTTATGAACAATATGAATTTGATGTGCCGATTGAAACGGGCGGCGATGTGTATGCCCGTTTCCGTTGCCGTATGCGCGAGTTTCGTGAGTCGTTGAAAATTTGTCGCCAAGCGTTAGATAAATTGAAGACGACCAAGGGACCGTTTATCACCAATGATCGCAAGGTGGCGCCGCCTCCCCGATCCGAACTTGGCACCAGCATGGAAGCTTTGATTCATCACTTCAAACTTTGGACCGAAGGCTTCACCCCGCCCAAAGGTGAAGTGTATGCCGCCACCGAATCACCGCGCGGCGAGTTAGGCGTGTATCTGGTTAGCGATGGCACACCCAAGCCCGCTCGCGTTCACTTCCGCCAACCATCGTTTGCGAATCTTCAACCGCTCAATTACATGAGCGAGAATCATCTCGTGGCTGATCTGGTGGCGATTATTGGAAGTGTGGATATTGTGTTAGGAGATATAGATAGGTAATGCTCACCGAAAAATATCACTCTCAAATTGAATCGACTCTCGCCAAATATCCCGCCGATCAAAAACGATCTGCGGTGATGCCGCTTCTCCATCTGGCGCAAACGGAATACGGTTATATCACCAAAGACGCCATGCAAGAGGTCGCCGATATTTTAGAAATTGAACCGACACAAGTCGCTTCTATCGTTGGCTTCTATTCGCTCTATTACGATCACAAAGCGGGTGAACATCACATTCAAGTTTGCACCGACTTGCCCTGTGCCTTGCGCGGCGCAGATAAATTTGCCGAAGACCTATGCGCCAAGTTCGGTGTGAAGTTGGGCGAGACCACGAAAGACAGCAAGTTCACCATTGAAGGTGTGATGTGTCTTGCCGCCTGCGACAAAGCGCCGATGTTTCAGGTGCAGAACAAAGAGGGCATCACCTATTATGAGAATCAAACGGTGGAGTCGGCGGCAAAAGTGATGGAAGTGTTGGCGAAAAAGTAGAAAGACATATAGCGTATTGCGTATTCCGTAAATGAAAACGTGATACGCAATACGAAATACGGAATACGAATCATGGAACATATCGTCCTGCGTCATCGTGATATTCCCGATTTGCACAAGTTAGATGTTTATATTAAGAACGGCGGCTTTGAAGCGTTTAAAAAAGTGGTCACCACCATGAAACCGGAAGAGGTGATCAAGGTCGTTCAGGATTCGGGCTTGCGCGGCAGAGGCGGCGCGGGCTTTCCGACCGGAACGAAGTGGTCATTCCTCACCAAGAATCGCCCGACGTATTACGTCGTGTGCAATTCCGACGAATCGGAACCCGGTACATTTAAAGATCGGGAGATCATGGAGAAGAATCCCTTTCAACTTTTGGAAGGGATCATGATCGCCGCCTACGCCGCCAAAGCGAATGTTGCCTACAACTATTTACGCGGCGAGTTCTGGCAAGTCACAAAATTTCAAGATCAATGTATTGCTGAATTACGCGCCAAAGGTTTTCTCGGCAAGAATCTTTTCGGCACAAGTTACTCGCTTGACGTTCACACTCATCTTGGCGCGGGCGCATACATTTGCGGCGAAGAAAGCGCGCTGCTTGAATCGATTGAAGGCAAGCTCGGTCAACCGCGATTGAAGCCGCCGTTCCCCGCCGACAAAGGTTTGTATGCGATGCCAACGGTGGTGAACAACACCGAGACTCTGACTAACGTGCCGATGATCATCACAAAGGGCGCGGAGTGGTACAAGTCCATCGGCGTTCCCAACAGTGCGGGGACGAAAGTGATGTGCGTCTCGGGTCACATCAACAAACCGGGCAACTACGAATTTGCTTTTGGTCTGACGTTGAGGCAGCTGATTTACGATCATTGTGGCGGCGTGCCAAGCGGCAAAAAGGTGAAGGCAGTGATGTTATCGGGCGCGTCATCAGTGGTGTTAGCTGGCACGGATGATATTCTGGATATGCCGCTCGATTACGATTCAGTTGCGAAGAAAGGTTCCGCGCTGGGATCGGCATCGATCATCGTGATGGACGAGACGGTGGATATGTCTTGGGTGTTGCTCAAGACGAGTCGATTCTTCAAACATGAGTCGTGCGGCAAATGCACCCCGTGTCGTGAAGGCACGTATTGGTTGCTTCACATTATGGAGCGTCTCAATAAGAATCAAGTGACAAAAGCCGATGTGGATTTGCTTAACAACGTGGCGAGTCAAGTGCAGGGCAAATGCCTGTGTCCGCTCGGTGAGTTTGCGGTGACGCCGATGCTTTCGGGCTTGAAAATTTTCCGCG
>JACRLA010000203.1 GCA_016215145.1 Chloroflexota bacterium | reverse complement strand
TGCGCCGCTCTCGGTTTCGCAAGCCGTCCCGCTTTCGGGCAGCGTCATCGTCACCCTGCCGCAAGAAGTGTCACAAGCAGATGCGCGGCGCGGGGCGATGATGTTTAAACAAATGGAAGTTCCGCTGTTGGGCGTTGTGGAGAACATGAGCTATCTCGCCATGCCCGATGGGTCGCAGATGGATTTATTTGGGCGCGGCGGCGGAAAAAAATTGGCGGCGGAACTCGGCGTGCCGTTCATCGGTGAAGTGCCGATAGATGCTCAAGTTCGGGTTGGCGGCGACAGCGGAGTCCCGATCTTAGTTTCACATCCCGACTCGGCGGCGGCGAAAGCTTTCCGCGCGATTGCCGAAGACATCGCGGCGAAGATCAGTATTCAAACGTTGAGCCGCAAAGATAATTTGATTTCGGTTGAGATGATCGCTTAACACACGTCATTGCGAGTGCTACGCAAAGCAATCTCTGAGATTGCTTCTCGAAGACTCGCAATGACAGCATGTGACTATATGCTGGCTACCCCACACACAAAAACAAGTTCGATCATCGGCGTGCGTTTTTATCGCGTCGGTAAGTTGTATCACTTTGACGCATCGTCTTATCCGCAGGTGAGGCAGGGGGATCGGGTGATTGTAGAAACGCAGCGCGGATCGCAAATGGGTGAGGTGATTAAGTTTGTCGCCGACGCGCCGCCGTCCTCGGAGGGTGGATACAAACGCATTGACCGCGTTGCGACGCCGCGCGATTTGATGATGCAGCAGCAATGGCAGGGCAAAGAAACCGAAGCGATGATCAACGCCCGCTCGCGCGCCTCTGAGTTAAATTTGAAAGGGGTGAAGATCGTCAAAGCCGAATACAACTATGACGGCTCGCGCGTTACATTTTTTTTTAGCGTGGACGAAGACGATGAATTTGCTAAGCGGCAGGGCGGACACGATGGAAATCGAGAGAACAGAAAAACCGATTTGAAATCGCTTCCGCTGGATATGCAAAAAATCTATCCGAACACGCACATTGATCTGCGGCAGATCGGTCCGCGCGACGTGGCGAAGTTGATCGGCGGCGCGGGCGCGTGCGGACTCGAGGAGCGATGCTGCTCAACATTCTTGACCGAATTCAGCCCGGTCTCGATCAAGATGGCGAAGGAGCAAGGTATCTCGCTCGACCCCGACGAGATCACCGGTATATGCGGACGCTTGCGTTGTTGTTTGGTGTATGAATACGAACAATACGTTGAAGCGCGCAAGACTTTGCCCAAACGTAACAAGCGCGTCATGACTCCCAAAGGCGAAGGCAAAGTGTTGGATGTGAATCCGCTTAAACAAACGGTGCTGGTGCAGTTAGTAGATATGCGCCATGAGTTTCCTAAAGATGATCTGCAACCGTTGGAAGAGTTGCAAGCGTTACAAAATAAATCGGGGCAGACGTGTTCGAAGCACGCGGGCGGCGGGTGTAATTGTAGAAAATAGCGGATGCCAATAGAGCGCGTCGTCTCCCTCGTCCCCAGCATGACCGAATCGTTGTTTGAATTTGGGGTGGGCGAGCGACTCGTGGGCGTCACCGATTACTGTATTTCCCCCGCAGAAAAAGTTAAAGCGATCCGAAAAGTGGGCGGCACGAAAAATGTGGATCGCAATCTGGTGATCTCGCTTGCGCCCGATCTGATCATCGCCAACCAAGAAGAGAACACGCGCGGCGACGTCGAATTTTTTCAGGCATCGGGGCTTGACGTGTGGTTGTCCTTTCCTAAAACCATGCGTCAGGCGATTGACGAGATGTGGGAGTTGATTCGCCGCTTCAACGTGCCGCTGCAAGGGCAGCGCATCGTGACCTTGGAGAAAACTTACGAGTGGACTTCGATGGCGGCAGAGTCAAATCAATCGCCGCCGCGCGTGTTTTGCCCCATCTGGCGCGAAGCCGATTGGTGGATGACGATCAACGGCGACACGTACGTCAGTGATGCGATCAAAGTCTGCGGCGGCGCAAATGTGTTTGCGGATCGTCAACGCCGTTACCCGCTCGCCGCCGATCTCGATCCGACTCAACAACCGCAAGACGAGCCGGAACGCGACACGCGCTACCCGCGTGTGACCCGCGATGAAATTCTTGCCGCGCAACCCGACGTGATTTTATTGCCCACCGAGCCGTTTGAATTTTCTGAAGATGACGTGGGGTATTGGATGCAGTTCAGCGATCTGCCTGCGGTGCAAAATAATCGTGTGCATGTTGTAGATGGATCATTGCTGACGTGGCACGGGGTGAGGTTGGCGTTGGCGTTGCGAGAATTGCCGCCGCTGTTTTCGTAGGGGGCAACCCTTGCGGTTGCCCATAAGGGGCAGGGGCAAGCCCTGTCCCTACATTGTTTAAGGCGTCGCCGTCGCCGCCACCACTTTTATTTTTATGAACAGCACTTCGCCGAATGCTTTGCCTTTCGGATCGCGCAGTTGCCACTTGCCGTTGTAATCGCCCGGCGCGATGGGGGCGGTCATGCTGATTTGAATGATCGCTTCGCTTCCGGCTTTCGCCGGATACAGCGCCTGTTCATTCGCCGCGCCCATTGAACTCCCCTCCGCAAACACAACTCGATACTCGCGCCCCCAATCGCATGTGCCGCTGTTTCGCACCGCCCATCGTTTATCCATGATCGCGCCACCGTTGATCGAACTGAAATCGGGAACAGTGACATCGCGCAAAAATTTTGCATCACTCGTGCAGGGAACGGATGTGGCTGTTGGCGGGAGCGGAGTTGTGGGGATGAGAGTGAAGCCGGGTTCAACCGTGCGACCCGGAGTCGGGGGGGATGCCGCCACCGTTAATGTTGCCGTGGGCAAGGGGCGAGTGACGGTGACAGGTGGCAGAGTCGGCGTCACCGTAGCGCACGAGGCGAGCAGGCATCCGAGAAAGATCAACGTGTGGCGCATTCAATCATCTTTATGCTTTTGCCAGGCGCGCACAAAGACCTCGACAATTTTTGGATCGAAATGTTTGCCCGCTTCATTTTGAATGTAGGCAACAGCCTCTTCGGGCGAGAGCGCTTCGTGATACGAGCGAAGGGTGGTCAGCGCATCAAAGAGATCGGCGATTGCCATGATGCGCGCGTGCAGAGGGATGTCCTCGCCGGACAGACCTTCGGGGTAGCCCATGCCATCGTACCGCTCGTGGTGATATTTAATGATCGGAGTCGCCGGCACCAGATACGGAATGTCTTTGACCATGAACGCGCCGATCTCGGTGTGCTTTCTCATTTCGCTGATCTCTTCGGGTGTGAGATCGCCGGGTTTGGAGAGAATAGATTCGTGGACGTGAATTTTTCCGATGTCGTGCAAGATCGCGCCGAGTTCGATCTCGTCTACTTCGTCGTCGTCCATTTCCATTTCGCGGGCGATCATCACCGAGTAGCTGGAGACGCGCTCGACGTGACCGCGCGTGTAAGCGTCGCGCGCTTCGATGGCGTTTGCCAGCACGGTGAGGCTGTCTTTGTAGGCGCGTTGGAGTTGCGTGAAGGCAATGTCTTTGGTGCGTTTAAGTTTGACGCGGATGGCGGTGAGGAGTTCTTCGGGTCCCCAAGGTTTGGTGATGTAATCATCTGCGCCCAACCCTTTGCCGATGAGGATGTCGCGTTTTTGGGCGCGTCCGGTGAGGAAGAGAAACGGGATGGCGTTTAATTCGGGGCGTGAGCGGACGGCTTCAAACAGTTGATAGCCATCCATCTGCGGCATGATGATGTCTGCCAGGATGATGTCGGGGTGAACATTTTCGAGACGTTCTAACGCTTCTCGCCCGTTGCTCGCTAACTGCACACGATAGCCGACGAATTGCAGCCAGTCTTGTAAACCTTGGGCTAACATCGCGTCGTCTTCGACGATTAAGATAAGTTCGCCACTCATTGAATAGATCTCGTTATTGAGAGAGTTGAATATGTTTGCACTGATTAGTTGCTTCTTGGTTCATCATGTTCTTTGACAGGTCTTGCTTATGGCATGACCGATTCGTGATCAATCTCACACTGTCGGTGCGATTATAGTCATCTTGTTAGATCGCGCAATTTGTGGCGGCGATAGAGTTCACTTTGATTAAATTACAAACGGCACTTCGTTGAAACAATGAAACAATGAACAATGAATAATGAAACAATGAATAATGAAATGAACAATGAAACAATAGGCGTTATTGGAAATGGAAATGATCGTTGTGGCATCGGACACTCTAATCCGCTCCCGAGCGTTATTCTGAATCTGAGACATTATTGCGTGTGCGACTCCCACGTTTCTAAACGGAATAATGATCGGGATCAGAAAAATGCCAAAACGCGGATTAGAAAACCGTCCCCCGCAACGTTCTAAAATTGTAAAGGACTATTTCCGATAAAACCTAATGAACACGGAATCTACTCTAACCAGAGTGTAGCGTTAAAGAACAGGAGGCAGCGTTATGTTTAGGAAAATTTTAATCCCATTGGATGGTTCGGAATTAGCAGAGCAAGCGATACCGGCGGCGATGGCGTTAGCCCGTCAGAGTCAGGGCGAGATACTTCTGCTGCGTGTGCCGGTGTTTGAAACTGCCGTGATGCCGGCGTTTGGCGGCTACGGCGTGATGTATCCCGAACAGTCGTTGGAACATTCACGCGCCGAAGCGCGCGAGTATTTGAAGTCAAAGCAACAAAGCGGGATTGCGCCTGATGTGGCTTGCCGCGCGCTGATCGTGGATGGCGACGTGGCGAGCGCGATTGTGGATGTTGCCAAAGAGGAAAACGTAGATGTGATCGTGATGTCCACGCATGGTTACTCCGGCGTAACGCGCTGGGTGATGGGCAGTGTGACCGAGCGCGTGTTGGGCGACGCTTCGTGTCCGGTGTATGTGGTTCG
>JACRLA010000122.1:1169-3274 GCA_016215145.1 Chloroflexota bacterium | reverse complement strand
AATTTCAACTGACCTTCATTACTGCAACGCGCCATCCTCTGCCAAGCAATAATGAATTCGCCGAACTCTTTCACGCCAACACCATCTATCTTGGCGCGTTGAGTGAGAGCGATGCGATGTGGAACGTCAAGCGTTACGCCGAACGTAAAAACTTATCGTGGAGCGACGCCGTCGCCGAAAAATTGATCGCCATCTCGCGCGGCTATCCCTCATTTCTTCGCGCCGCCTGCGAAGCCTATTCAAGTGGCGCATCGTTAGAAGTGATCCCAAATCATCCCGCCATGCAATCGCGCCTCGACGAATTCTGGAGTGATGATCCAACCGAAGACGAACTGCGTCTCTCGCATCTTACAAATCACCCCTTGCTCAAACGAATTAAAAGGCATACATTTGATACGACGAACCTGACTGCCAAAGAGAACTTGCTGCTCGAACACTTCACCGCCCACGCCGATCAGGTGTGCGAGAAAGATGACCTCATCCGCGCGGTGTGGATGGAAGACAAAGTTTTCGAGCGTGGCGTGCGCGACGACAGCTTGGCGCAATTGGTGCGCCGCTTGCGCGAAAAGATCGAACCCGATCCGTCGAACCCCAAACACGTTCACACCGTTGCGGGTCGGGGCTATAAGTTCACTCAATGAACAATGAACAAAAAGAAAATTCAAAATCCCAAATCCCAAAATTCCAAAAACCCAAACTCCAAACTTCAACCATCCAACCCACCTAACCCCCAATCTCCAATGTCCAACTTCCAAACTCTAATCTCAAATCTCCAATTACCAATTACTAATTACAAACGCCTCGCGCCTCTTATGGTGGCGTTAACTCTTCTTGTCGCCACTCTCGCCTGTGAGTTAAGCACAGACGGCGGCACGCCCGGCGCGCAGGCAACGCTAGATCGTTTACTCACCGAATCGCCCAAGACCTCTGTACCTTCGGCTACATTCGGCGGAGTCTTTTTGAATCCAACCGTCACGCCGTCCGGTTTGATTCAATCCACTCCACGCCCGCTTGTCACCACCGAATCACCGACTGCCATTGGTGCGGGCGCTACCGCTACGCCCGTGCGGACGGCGACTCGCGCCCCGGTGATCGCCACTGCTATTCCACTTGCCCGCCCCAATGGCATTCTGCTTCGCGCGCCTCGCCGCTCGGCGACGATTGATGGTGACTTGAGCGAGTGGGGCGCACTGCCTTACGCCATCAACGCCGCAACGTATAAACCCGAAAATATTTCCGGCGTGAATGACAACAGCGCAACGTTTGGGTTGGGTTGGGATGCAACTTATTTATATGTTGCGGTCAATGTCATTGACGATGTCTACGTGCAGACTCAAACAGGCAACGCCATCTACAAAGGTGACAGCATTGAGATTCTTTTTGATGCTGATCTGCGCGGTGACTTTAATGTGAACTCGCTCAACGGTGATGATGTTCAGTTGGGACTCTCGATTGGGAATCCGTCAACCGCTAACCCGGCAGCGCAAGCTTTCATCTGGTACCCCAGCCGACTCGGCGGCGCACCGGGTGGGGTGCGGTTGGCGGGTAAACTTACATCGAATGGTTACACTGTTGAGGCGGCTATCCCGTGGACGGCGTTGACCGGATCGGGTTCGGCGAATAATCGCTACGGGTTCGTGATCTCCGTATCCGACAATGACACACCGAGCACTGCCGATCAACAAAGTTTGATCTCATCGGTTGCCACGCGCAAATTATTTGATCCAACATCTTGGGGAACTTTGGTGTTAGATCCATGAACAATGACAAACGACACTAAAACTTGCGGCTAAAAAGGCGTAAGATGATCAGGGTGCTTGAAAGGAGGTCGCTATGCAGAAAATGAATCGTGGGTTGATCATATTCTTGGACTTTCTGGAAGTGGCGTACACCGTTGCCGCCGTGGAGTTTTCGTTGATCTGGTTTGGGCTGCAAGCTGCGCCCGCCGAATGGCAGCGTGAGTTGATGCCGTTCTATGCCATCGTCAGCGGGCTCGGCGCGTTGAGCGTGCTGGCGATTCTCAGTTGGCACAAGTGGGGCGTGTATGGATTGCTCGCCGTGTGGCTTGTCACGGCACTGGCATATTTGTTGTTTGCCTTTCCGGT
>JACRLA010000122.1:0-1096 GCA_016215145.1 Chloroflexota bacterium | reverse complement strand
TGGAAACGATTAGTTTAACCGGGCTTACAGAGTTTAATCACGAATGTCTCGAATGAACGAATACCACGAATTTCTTTTGTTGTTTTATTCGTTAAATTCGCCTATTCGTGATATTCGTGATGAGATTGTCTGCTCTTATTGCAAGTCCAGTTAAAAAAATAAGGAGATCGTTATGACTCCCATCCCCGATGAGATTGCCCGCACTTTGTGTCAACAGATTCGCCAAGAGAATCAGCACAAATGGTTTTCGTTTGCGCGTTGGCAGTGTTGGGGCTGCGAGACTTTCTTTCGTTTGCGCGTTGGCAGTGTTGGGGCTGCGAGACTTTCACGCAAGGCGTGCTGACGCAGATGTGCCTCAACAGTGCGCCGGGCAATCGTGGCTGCAACGTGTTGAATGATCGTTATGAAAAATTTTTGCGCGCGATCATGATATCGTAACTGCTCGGCGTCATTGCGAGTCTTCGAGAAGCAATCTCGAATTGGTGAAGTCTGAGATTGCTTCGCGAAGAACGCTCGCAATGACGGAGTGGTTGAGTAGATACAGGATGGCGACATTGAACGACTTCGATTCTGTTTTGCGCCACGTCCCTCAATGGCGTAACTCGTCGCGCCCGCTGTGGTTGTTCGCCTCTGCCGTGGGCGTGTTTGCCTTCGCCACGCTGTTGATGATCCTCATTGATCAATACGGTGAAGCATGGTCGTACGCCGGTCAGGTGATGATCGTGATGATCGGATTCTTTTGGACGGGTCAATACTTTTGGCGGCGCAAAGAATATAAAACGCAATGGGGCGATGAGGCTTATCGTCGCGCCTTCACGCGGCACATCGTTCCGGGTTTGCCGTTTATATTTGCTGCACTGGCGCACACCGCTTATATGGCGGGTGACCGCCTCCCCTTAAGTTGGTTCACGTCTATCATTTCGATCATCGCTCTATATTTAATCGTCACCGGATTTGTAACGTGGGCGCGCGCCGGAAAATTATTTGGTGCCGACAACGCTTTGATGTTGTATGTCTACTTCCCCGCCGAGAGTCGCAAAGTAGAGTCGTCGCTTTACTCGCTTATCCGTCACCCCATGTATTCGGGCGCGATGCG
>JACRLA010000121.1 GCA_016215145.1 Chloroflexota bacterium | reverse complement strand
GGAGATCGCCGCAAACGAATCGCCGACGAACACGACGGAGATGGCAAACAGCACCGTGCTGAAAGATCGCGCGGCGCGATCATGCAAATTAAACGTCAGGCTATACATCAACAGCGACAAGGCGGTGATGACAATCGTCGCGGTGAGGATTTGATTCAGCCAGGCGAAAAAGTTGGCGAAGGAATTAATGAGATCGGGGAGGAGCATTTCTAAAGGGGCAAAGGGAAATTAGGGAAACAAGGAAACAGGGAAACAAGGAAATCTCCCCTCTCCTGAAAAGTGGTTCCCTTTTCAGGAGAGGGGTTGGGGGTGAGGTCAGAGCGACATTCCAAAAAACACTGCGATATCTTGATTGGCAAAATAGCGATCACTGTATCCACAAAAAACGAAGCCGTGTTTTTGGCAGAAGCAGATCGCCGGATAATTTTTGGATTGCACTTCGATGATGAGTCGCCGTTTGCCTGCCTTGCGCGCCCAATCTACGGCGGAGGAGATCAACGCTGTGCCGATGCCTACCTTCCGCACTTTGCGCTCGACCGCAAATTCGGCGACCCAAGCCGTATCGTGGATCGTGCCATCGGTGATGCTTAAGTAGCCGCGCACATGCGCTTGCACTTCGGCGACGATGAAGAGACGGCGATGAGTCCATTGATCGGCGAGCGTGGCGGTGTCACGCGGATAAATGACGCGCATCGAGCGCGGCAAACGCACTTTGCGAAAGACCGACGTGACCGCGCCTTCGTCTTCACGAAATTCCATTTGCCAAACGTAATCGGTGGCGTAACTCGAATCGAAATCAATGATGGCGCGAATATCATCGGAACGCGCCGGACGGACGATAACGGGGAGACGGTCGGACATGGGGAAAGTATACTAGAGGATAGAGGCTGGATGTTGGAGATTAGAGATTGGAGATTCAATCTCTAATCTCCAATCCCCAATCTCTTTATGGTTCTGGCGTTTTCGTCGGCAATGGCACAATGGTGATGGGGATGGTGCAGGGTTCGGGAAATTTTCCGGTGGAGTCGTAGACAACTAACCGCAAGGCGTATTCGCCGGGGGTTTGCAAGCGTGTATCCCATTTGCCTAACGAGCCATTCAACAAAGGTTTTTTATCGGTGATCACTGTGAGCCAATTTTGACCCAGTGATGAAACTTGAACCACGTAGAATGCAAAGTTGTCAATCGTGGTGTTGCCGCGCACTTCAATTTCGCCCGACAAGATCGAGCCGGGGATGGGGCTGGTGATTCCGGCTTTTGGATTCAAACATCCCGAACCACCGGCGGGCACTTTTGTTTTTGTCGGCGTGGGTCCCGTGGTGGCTTGGCTGGTCGGGGTTTGGAATCCGGGCAGCACCACAGGCGCGGTGACGGTTGGCGCAGGGATGTTTGTTGCTTTTGGAGGAGTCGGCGTAAAGGGGACTCCCATCAACTCACTTAAATTCGGAGCGATGAAGGAGTTGATCATCCAGATCGAAACGCCGATACAGATCGCCATCATCAAACTGGTCATCGAACGGGCGCGCAAGTTCTTTAACGACTCGCGTTCCAAACCAAAAATTTTGTAACGCAGTTTGTGTCCGGCCCACCACCACACTAACACCAACACCACGCCGAGCAATGCCAACGCGATATAGATCCACCTTTGATACGTGACAAACAATAGGATCGCATCGGCGAGTCGCTGCATGGAGTAACCTAGACTTCCGAAGTCTTCGAGACTTCGGAAGTCTGTGTGCTAAATCTCTAAATTCTTCAACACTCCCCTCAACACCGTCATCAACTTCGGCGCGAGAATTTTTCCGGTTGCCAACACCTCTTCGTGATCCGTCGGCGTGTTGCCGTCCAAGTTCACCATGTTGCTGATGCCGGAGATCGCCAGCACCTTCATGCCGCCGTGCCGCGCCACGATCACTTCCGAGGCGGTGGACATCCCCACCGCATCACAACCGGCAATTTTTAAAAATCGCAATTCGGCGTTACTCTCAAACGTGGGTCCTGCCAACGCGCCGTACACGCCTTGCTTAAGATCAATGCCCGCTTCTTTGGCAACGTTCACAGCCAGCGCGCGCAAATCTTTGTCGTAAGCGTTCAACATATCCAAGAAGCGCGGACCCAAAGTGGGATCGTTGGGACCACGCAGCGGACTCACGCCGCCGAATCCTAAAAAGTTAATGTGATCGGTGATCGCCATCAGGTCGGCGTTTTTGAACGATTGATTGATGCCGCCAGCCGCATTGGTAAAGAAGACGTGGGTGATGCCGAGTTCGCGCATCGCGCGCACCGGCAGAGTCACTTGGTGAATCGAATGACCTTCGTAATAATGCGCGCGCCCTTGTTGAACCAAAACCGTTTTGCCTTCCAACACACCGATCACTAACTGACCGCTGTGCCCTTCCACCGTAGATGGCGGCCAGTGTGGAATATCTTTTGAAGAAATAATATCGGCGTTCTGCACGGCGTCCGCCAGTTCGCCAAAGCCTGAACCCAACACAAGCGCGATCTTCGGCTGATGTTTTGTGCGCGAGCGAATGTAGGCGGCAGATTCTTGATCACGATTATAACTTCACTTAAGGCAAAGATAACGTATCAAATTCCCGCCAGAGTTATAATCGGCGGCGAAGGAACAACAGCATGAGTTCTATACCCGATGAAGAAGAAAATTGTTTTGAAGTCGTCAGCAACGCCGTCGCCGACCAGGCAGGCATTGTGGATATTCAGGTGGACACCACGCGCGAGCAAGTAGCATTTGAATATGATCCCGACTTGATTGCCGACGCCGATATTGTGACTCTGGCGCGCAAGGTGGAGCCGACTCTGCGCCAACGGTTTGATACCTGCACGCTCCGTCTCGCCCCGCAAACCGGACGCTCGTGCGAAGCCTGTGCGATGAAGATCGAACATCGCATGAATAAAGTTCAAGGCGTGCGCCGCGCCACCGCCAGCTACATGGGCGGCGTGTTAAGCGTCACCTACGATAACGGTTTGATCACGCCCGATCAAATTATGGAGCAAGTGAAAAATTTCGGGGTGAAGATCGAAGCCAAAGAAACAGAGGCGGCGCCACCGCAAAATTTTTTGGCGTGGTTCACCGCAGATCGAATTGAAGCCATCTTCACCGCCATCACTTTTATCACCATGTTCGGCGGACTCATCGCCGAAAACCTGCAGGCCCAACCGATCATCCCTTTTATCTTTTTCGCCATCGCCTACTTCACCGGCAGCGTCTTCGGACTCAAAGGCGGACTCGAATCACTGCGACACTTTACGATTGATGTGGACTTGCTCATGGTGTTAGCGGCGGCCGGCGCGTGGGTGGTCGGCTCACCCTTTGAGGGCGCGATGTTGTTGTTTCTCTTCTCGCTCTCCAACGTGCTGCAAGCGTTTGCAATGGATCGCACACGCAACGCCATCAAAGCGTTGATGAAACTGCGCCCGAACAAAGCCTTGATACGGCGCGGCGGGCGGGCAGTGATCTTGCCAATTGAAAAAATTATCGTGGGCGACGTGGCGATTGTGCGACCCGGCGAGCGCATCCAACAAGGCGGATTAGAGATTCGCGTGACCAAGTTGGCGAAAGACTCGACGATTGCAAAATTGATTATCTTAGTAGAAGAAGCGCACAGCGAGAAGGCGAAGACGCAACGCACGATTGATAAGTTCGAGCAATATTACGCGCTGGGCGTGATCATCTTCACCGCGTTGGCGATCATCGTCCCCATTTTCATCTTCGGCGAAAAATTTAATTCGGCGTTTTATCGCGCGATGGTTCTCATGGTCAGCGCGTCGCCGTGCGCGCTCGTCATCAGCACGCCCGCTTCGATTCTTTCGGCAATAGGCAACGGGGCGCGCAAAGGTGTGTTGTTCAAAGGCGGCGTGTATCTCGAAGAAGCGTCGGGCATTAAAGTTGTGGCGTTTGATAAAACCGGAACGCTCACGCTCGGCAAACCGCAAGTAACCGACGTGAAAGTGATCAGCTTGAACGGCGATGAAAATGAATTGCTCAAACTGGCGGCGAGTGTCGAAGCGAAATCGGAACATCCACTGGCACAGGCGATTGTGAAGACGGCGAACGCGCGCGGAATTAAATTGTTTGAGGCAACCGTGTTTCAATCGGAGACGGGCAAAGGAGTCCGCGCCACCGTGAACAGGTTGGATGTATGCGTGGGCAGCTTGCGTTACTTCGAATCATTTAAAACCGTTGGCATGGAACTCGCCCAAAAACATTTAGAGCAGATGCAGGACGAAGGCAAAACGTCTGTCGCCGTTGCGCGGCTGGAAAACGGCGTGGCGCATCTCATCGGCACCATCGGCATCGCCGACGTGTTGCGAAAAGACTCGGCGGATGTCATCCGCGATCTTAAATCGCTTGGCGTGGAGAAAGTGATCATGTTGACCGGCGATCATGATCGCGTGGCGCAGGCAATCGCCAAACAAGCGGGCGTGGACGAGTATTACGCCGGACTGTTGCCTGAAGATAAATTGCAAATTCTGAAAAAGTTGGAACAACAATACGGGCGTGTGGCGATGGTCGGCGACGGGGTGAACGATGCGCCGGCGTTGGCGGCGGCATCGGTGGGTATCGCCATGGGCGCGGCGGGCACCGACGTTGCCCTCGAAACCGCCGACGTGGTCTTGATGTCCGACGATCTCACTAACATCCCTTATGTCATTGCCCTGAGTCGCAAAACGCAAAAGACTCTCTTCGTCAATCTCGCTTTTTCCATCGGCATGATCGTCCTACTGATCATCACCACAATTTTTATTACGCTCCCCCTGCCGCTCGCCGTCATCGGACACGAAGGCAGCACAGTGTTGGTGTCGCTGAATGGGTTGAGGTTGTTGGCGTTTAAACGAAAGAAGCAAAACGTAAACAGGTAGAAGGCAACACACGCTCTGCCATCATCAAGTAATACCCCTCCCCGGCGCACGATCTACACAGCGTCATGTCATCGCGTATTACTTCGCGCTCGTTCATAACCTCTTCGCCGCATATATCACAAATTGCTTTCACTCCAGCGCGGCTGAGGATCTGCTCAATCGGCACGCGCAGTTGAACAGGGTGAACCGAGAATAACATTTCACTCGACATTCGTTGATAACCAAGCAGTTGCGCTTCCCATTTATTTTTTGCTTCAGGCGCGAAATCGCGGGCTAAACAACGCGCGTCAGATCGCGGCACGAGGCGAATCGCTTCGCCCGTTTTGGTGTCCACGAATGTCGCCGCCACTTTGCCATAATCTTCCACGCGCATGGTGCGCCGCCCAACCCAACAGTTCGTCGCTGTTGAAACGCCATCGGCGGCGCAACCGTCAGTCTCCATGATCGTATAGAGTCGTTTATTTTCTTGCGGCAGGTCGAGATTCAGAATCTCTCCCGCACACATTCCCATTCGCACACCCAACACTTGGCGCGGACAGAGGTGGCGGTGGAGTTGAGAGGATGTTTCGAGGAGGGTTTGAAGGGGGAGCATTGTTTCAAGTTAAGACACCGAGTGTCTTAAAGACACTCGGTGTCTATTGCAAACATTACACTTTTGTCAGTTTCACCTTCGAGTCATAGAACACCGCGCTCCCGCCCACCGGATCCGTCAGCGTTGTGTTCTTGAGGAACGGATCGACTCGCATCGCGGCGTTGGCGTGAATGCCTTGCACACGATTCGGATCGCCTTTGATCACCGTGCCGTTGATGGCAATGTCGCGCGCGCCGTACGCCCAATGCCCAAAGCCAAGTGAGAAGCCGATAACGCCGGGACGCATCCCCTGAGTCGTTTTCACTTTGCCTACGATGGGATTATTTTGTCCATTGCCAAAATCCCACACGCCTTCGGTGTTAGAGGCAGACGACACGCGCACTTTATCGCCATCCTTAAGACCGC
>JACRLA010000120.1 GCA_016215145.1 Chloroflexota bacterium | reverse complement strand
TATCTCCGCTCTCGCGCTGTGTGGCAACGCCCGTAATGAACACCCCGCCGATCTCATATTCGCCGGGTCCGTTGATCACCCGCGCATCTTTCACCGCGTTCACGTTATTGTGTCCGGGAGCGTCGTGACTCACGGTGACGATGTCGGCTTTAAGTTTCGGCAAAGTGTAGCCAATGCTTTTATCGAAAGGATCGGTGACAACCGTTGACAAGTTGCGCTCCGAAAGTTTGAAACACGAATGACCGTACCAGATGATTTCCATGCAGCTATTTTCTCCGTGAGTGATTATACTTTACATGGTGAAGGGGATGAAGGGGTGAACGGGTGAAAGGTGAAGAGGTGAAATGATGGCGATGAGACGATTAGAAATTGGCGGCGGAAAAATTGAAGAACACGCGGCGGTGACTCGATTCTCGATCCCGCCCACATCATCGCGCGCGTATGCCGACTCGATGTGGTTCAACTATCACGGCTTGCGACGAACCGACTTCCCCAACAAGCCGACGACGCGAATGACTCTACGCGCGCGGTTTTCGCACGAAGCGGATGAGCTAGGCGGCACGGCGGGTTTTGGATTCTGGAATGATCCCTTCACGTTGTCGGGCGGGGGGCTGTTGGCGGCGCCGAATTGCGTTTGGTTCTTTGCCGCGTCGCCGCCGAATGATCAATACCTGTGTGAGGGCGTGCAGGGTTGGGGCTGGAAGGCGGCGACACTTAAGACTCATTGGATCATCGCGCCGCTTGCGGCTGTTGGCATCGCATTCGCCCAGATTCCATTTTTAGGAAAACCGATCATGAAGATCGGGCGCAAGATGATCGCCGCGCGCGAAAAATTAATTGAGGCGAAGATGACCGAGTGGCACGACTACAGTTTGGTCTGGGAACAGAACCAAGCGACATTCGCCGTTGACGGCGTCACCGTGTTGATCTCGCCCGCGCCGCCACAATGTCCGCTCGGTTTCGTGTTGTGGATTGATAATCAGTATGCGATTGCGTCTGAGAATGGGAAATTTAAATTTGGGATGATTGAACACGAAGAGGAGAGGTGGATGGAAGTTGAGAGATTAGAGATTGGAGATTGAAACGCGGAGAGCGCAAAGGACGCGGAGAATTACAGTCGTAGGCAATACCGTCTATTCGTCTTTTGGAATTTTTTCGAGTAACTCTGCTGCAGTCATAATCTCTATATCGCGGAATTGTTTTAGCTTTAGCAAATGGCTATCGCCTGAAACGATGATCTTCGCTTGAGCGGCAACAGCGCAAGCTAAAACTTCATCGTCGTCAGGGTCGTTGTGAATCGTAGGGGGAATATCCGCAGGTTGAACAAGGGTTGCGAGTTCAGCATAATCTAACACGAGGCTGTGCGCCGTTACTTTTGCTTCTGCAAGTTGTTTGGTAAATTTCGCTCGACCCAATACCTCTTCTAATTCGGCAAGCAAGATCGCTGTAGTGGACAGAGAAATTTTTGCGTTGCGCGCCGCATCTAACACCTGCCGCGGCGAGCCGTGCCACAATAACCCGGAGACAATCGTGTTAGTGTCAGGGACGACTCGCACGAGATTTGCGCCTTTCTGCGCGAGCAGAGTCAATCTCGGCTTCTATTTCCTCGGGGGTCATCGGCGGGGACTGCGTTGTGGCTAAACGATCTGCCGCATCAAATAAGTGATTGAGACGACGGCGACGCATTTCGTCGAACAATAATTTTTCTATTGCTTGAGGCGTAAGCAAACCTGCCGCTTCTGCTTCGCGCGCCAAACCTGTAGGTAACTGAAGTTTGAGTTCGAGTGTTGTCATAATCGCCCTCGGAGTTCATCCACTCGCGATAGTCGGGATACAGAGGCATGTGCCACACGCGCTCACCCGAGGCGGCGCCCGCAGCCGTTAACTGTTGACGTAAGCGATCGTCATCACAGAACATCGCCGCCGCGCCGCCGCGCCCGAAGGCGATCATCGCCGCGCCGGTGAGAGTCGCCAGATCGATCACCGCCGATGGTGAGTATCGTTTGGCATATGCGAGCGCATCGGCGAGTAAGAGTCGTCCTTCGGCGTCGGTGTTCGTCACTTCAATTGTTTTTCCGTTGAGCGCAGTGAGAACATCCGACGGACGATAAGCGTAACCGCTGATCATATTTTCGGATGCAGGCACTAGACCCACGACGGGAATTTGCAGTTCAAGCATTGCCGCCGCGCGCACCGTGCCCAACACTGCCGCCGCACCTGCCATATCGCTTTTCATCTCTGCCATGCCTTCAGCAGTTTTGATCGAGTAGCCGCCGGTATCAAACGTCACGCCTTTGCCCACCAACACAATCGGCGCGCGATCTGTTCGCGGCAAGTATTCCATGATGATGAACTGCGCCGGTTCACGCGACCCGTTGGCGACTCCGAGTATGGCGCCCATGCCCAAGTCGCGCATCTCGGTCACGTCGAGCGTGCGGCAATTAAAACCGAACGCCGCCGAAAGTTGATTCGCTTTCGCCGCGAGATACGAAGGGTTGCAAACGTTGGGCGGTTGGTTAACGAGATCGCGCACAAAGTTGGTGCACTCGCCAATGATCTGTCCTTCGCGCGCACCGTCTTGCATGGCGGCGAGTTTTGTCGAATCGATCTCGACAAAAGTAAAGTTGGCTAAACCCTTGATCTCTTTTTTGGATTTGTATTCGACGAAGTTATACGCGCCGAGTTCTGTTCCTTCGGCGACGGCGCGCGCGGTATCTTTGTGATCGAGAGTCTTCGCGCCGTGCACCTCACTGGCAACAGAGCGGCAGCCGAGTGCCACTGCTTTTGCCGCCGCCGCTCCCGCCACTTGGCGAGCGCGATCCAAATTAAAATCTTCTTGCCGCCCCAAACCGATAATGATGACTCGCGTCGAAAGAATCTCGCCGCGCGGGTATAAAACGGCGACTTCGTTGAGTTTGCCTTTGAAGTCTCCGCTGGCAATGAGGGCGCGAATGGCGTTGCCCATTTTGTCGTCGAGCGCTTTCGTAGCTCCGCTCGGATTCGTTTGCCCTTCAAAGTGACTGACCACCAACGCGGCGGCGGATTGATCGGCTAGGTTGCCTTGAGTGACGGTGATGTTCATGTTAGTTATCTTATCCAACAAATTTTTACGAGCGGCTCAATAGATTTCATTTCAGGATCGCCAGACACTAACGTTGCACCCAACTCTTGTGCTAATGCAATGGCAAATGCGTCGGCATATGAAACAGCATATTGTGCTTTGATATTTGCCGATGCTAACACGCGCGTTTCTGTGGATTCATAAAGAGCGATAGGCAAACGTCGAACATCAGCCAGAATTTGCGCTGATCGGTCTTTGCCTTGCTCGCGTTGGGTGATATAAGCGATTTCGCCAAAATTAATGATGCTCAAGAAGAGAGTCACATCATCGGCGGCACGCTCAATCAGTGACGCCACAATTTCATATCCAGCCTCTTTTTGTAAAAGCGCAAAGATTGCGTGCGTGTCTAATACATAATTGCCGGGGGGAAGTTCAAGATCGTCGGGCATGGTAGCGAATCTTTGTTTCTTCTCGTTCCCGATCTTTGCGCCGTTCTTCGAGTAACGCCTGTGTTAGCGAAACTTTATGAGCATACTTTCCAATAATGTCGGCAAGTAGTATACGCACCTCATCGCGCGAAGGGCGTGCCATAATAGATGTGGCGTTGATCGCTAGCGAGCTAATAACGTTTTGATATTGCCGTTGGGTTAACACGATCATCTGCCCCTGCGGGGTAATGAGGCGTGGTTCAGTCATCATAGCCGTTCTCCTTTTATTTTCGCGCCGTTTTTCATTCTCACATCTCCTTACTACTTCGCCTTAATGATACTACCAAAGCAAACCAACCACCAAAACTAAAAACCCAAAATCTCAAAAACCCAAACTCCAAACTTTAAACTGCCTAACTATCCTTCGACTTTTCGACTTCGCTCAGGGCAAGATTAACAACTCACGTTGTTTCCCAATCAGCCTAATCGCTTTCTTTACTAATTTGCGATTCGCTTCCTTCTGATGCCAAGTGCTTGCGCCCGAAGGATGCGGCAATGGAATAATGATACGCCCATCGCGCTCAATTTGCTTGCCGATAATTTTTTCGAGCGGCAACGTCATATCAAAAAATAAACTGATCGCCAATCGCCCAATCGGGATGATCAACTTTGGATTCACTAACGCGATTTCTTGATCGAGCCAAGCGCGGCAAAATTCTTGCTCCTCTTTGGATGGGACGCGGTCACCGCCTCCCCCTTTGCCTTTTCCCGGATAGCATTTAGTAATTGAAGTCATATACTGCGTCGCGCGAAAAGTTTCTTCAACGAATCCCGCTTCACCTAACCATGCAAAGAGTCGCTTGCCGCTTCCGGCATTGAAGGGTCGTTTGACAATCGCTTCCGTTGGACCCGGCGCTTGTCCAATCGTCATCACCTTCGCGTTGTGAACGCCGCGCACCACCGCGCCTTCGGCGATCCAATAGCCCGCTTCTTTGCATTTCACGCACGCGCGAATTTGTTTGTGGAGTTCTTCAAGGTTTTGTTTTTTAGTCATAAAAAACCAGAACGCTGATTGCGCTGATGCGAAGCACGCTGATCTTCGCTGATTATTTTTTCTTCAGCGTTTGTCAGCGTGCGCGCACTTGCGCCAGCGTCATCAGCGTTCAACGCTTTTGATTCACCAACCAAATGCCCGACAACACCAACACACCCCCGCCGATCTGAATCCACGAGAGTCTTTCGTTCAATATGATCGCTGCAAGGATCGCCGTCATCACCGGTTGACCCAACATGGTTGGTGAGACGATGTGCGGCGGTAGATGACCGAGGGCGTAGTTGATCGCCAGATAGCCCACCACTTGCGAGACCAACGCCGCGGCGATCATTACCCACCATGTTGTCGCCGTAAACCCGATCAACGGTTGGGCGAACAGAAGGCTGACGAAGAGCAATGCTGCCGCGCTTGAGACGGCAGAGACCCACCACGAGCTGAGCGAACTTAATCCTTCACGCGCGCGTTGAGTGGCAAAAAAGAATCCGGCGTAGAAAAAACTGGCGAACAATGCGAGCAAACTTCCCAAACCAAACGTGATCTTGGTGTAGAAATCTTCGCCCATGATCAAGATGACTCCGGCAAAGGCGATCACCATGCCGATCCAAAATTTGCCGCCCAACTTTTCTTTGAAGATCAACATCGCCGCCAACCCGACCCACACCGCCGACGTGTTGCCGAGCAGAGTCGAGTTCGCCGCCGACGTCATCTGCGCCGAATAGTTCCATGTGCCGAGATCGGCGGCGAAGAACAGACCGGCGATGACCGCCCAAATCAAATGAGGACGCCGCGCTGTCGTGTTGCGTTTCACTTCTGCGCTGAATGGAATCGCCATGATCAGCGCCGCGATGCCCACGCGATAAAAGGCGATGACGACGCCCGACGCTTCACTTGCCCACTTCACAAAGATCGCCGACATGCCAAGACCGAGTATGCCGATGAGCAATGCAATGTAAGGAAAGATATTCGATTGAGATTTAATTTTGGTCACGGGGCGAGAGTGTAGCACAGCGGGAGTTGGATGTTAGAAGCTGGATTTATCGATCTCGTTGACGACGATATGTTGCGTCTGTGTGGGTAGATCACTCAACGCTGTTCGTAAAAATACTGGATACATAACCATCTTCTTTAATTGTTCAATTGGAAACCATTGGAAGATCAATCTCTTTGGCTCTTCAAATTCAAATTGTTCGACGCCGTGAAATGGTAGTGTATGTTTGAGGACAGGCGCATCGTCGGGAAACGAGACGAGATAGTAAAAACCAAGTTCGTGATAGTGATAACCCTCTAACTCAAAAAAGTTTTCGATCGCGTACAACAACCGCTCAACTCTTACCTCTTCGCTGATCTCCTCCATCATCTCGCGCCGCAACGTCTCGGCTGATTCTTCAAAAAACTCGCCATTGCCGCCGGGGAACGACCAATAATTGTCGCCTTCCAGTTGATGTAACAACGCGCGCCCATTATGCAGAGCGATGCCGACGATGCGATATTTAAATTTAAAGTTGTTGCGGGTGTAACTGATGACATTATGTTCGCCCATCCAATTAGTTCCTCTTTCGTCTCCCGATCTTTTTCTTAGTCGTCACCCTCTTCACTCCAAACCTCTCTCTCACATACTCCATCGCTGGCGGGTCAATCATCCCCTCTTCCAAAAATGTTCTGTCTTCTAAATTTTCTCTGCCCGTAAACGCGCGTAACGCTTTGCGTGTCCCTTCATCGTACACGCCATTGATCGCGCCCTTGTAATCTCCGGTTCGCTTCATCACTCGTTGTAACTCCTTCGCCACCGAATCTCTAATCTCCAATCTCTCGCTTTTCTCCGTCTTCCCAAAATACAACCGATGCAGTTTCAACAGTGACGCCAGTTCGCGCACAGGTTCTTTATGATCATCCACGCGCAAGTCGAGATAGCGATCATTGAATCCGGCATAACCGCCTTTGGGCTTCACCACCACCAGCGCCGCCGATTGTTTGCCGCGCGAGTCGCCGCCCGCTTTGTCGCCCGCGAGCAACGCCGCATATAAACGGTTCGCCAATTCGCCTTTGGATTTTTCAAAGGCGGATGCCATCGCCTCAACAGTGGATCGACTCACTAAGATGTTGCCCTGACACGCAAAATTTTCTCCGGTGATGCCGCCAGCCCACGCGAAACATTCTTTTCCGGTGAACGTCGCCGCGCGTCCCATCGCATCCACAATTCCCACCTGCCGCATCTCGCGTCCGTCATCATCAGCCAATAATTTATCTAACGCCTCTTGCGCCGTCCAACCTTTTGCCAGCAACGCGAGTCCATTGGGACCAAACGATGTGTTGGCATACGACTGAGTGGCAATCGCGCCCACACTTGCTTGAGCGAAAGGCACGACCGCGCCGACAGACAAAAATTTTGAGGCAACCGCCACGCCCCACGCTTGCTCTTTAAGATCAAAGGCGACGATGGAGAAAGTCATGATAAGTATCCTTGTTTATAGAAGCACCCCGAGCGGAGCGCACGTAGTGCGCGAAGTCGAGGGGCGCGGTGGAAAACCCTTAAACGCAGAGTTCGCAAAGAGCGCAGAGGAAAATTAGGCTCTGCAGGATTTAACGTGAATGCTCGAAATGTCATTCCGAGTAATCCATCCAGCGGTGGCTGACCCGCAGGTGGGAGAAACTTAGGTGCGCGAGTGGTGTACAGTTGTGGCGCGCCCGACAAGCTAAGACCGTGAACGCACTGGTGCGAATGAGCCCGCTTCCGAGTTT
>JACRLA010000119.1 GCA_016215145.1 Chloroflexota bacterium | reverse complement strand
CTACGACATCGAAGTGTGGGCGCCGGGGCAGGATGAATGGTTAGAAGTTTCATCGGTGAGCAATTGCGGCGACTTTCAGGCGCGGCGGGCGAATTTAAAGTTTAGACGCGAGGCGGGCGCCAAGCCGGAATTTTTGCACACGCTCAACGGTTCGGGTTTAGGTTTGCCGCGCACGATGATCGCTGTCATGGAAAATTATCAACAAGAGGATGGCAGTATCGTAGTTCCCGAAGTCTTGCGCCCGTGGATGGGCGGCGTGGATGTGATTCGGTAGTTGGGTGGATAGGTGGTTAGATTGTTGGGTGGTTAGGTGGTTTTGGAGTTTGAAGTTTTGGATTTTGGAAGTTGGGATTTGGGGTTTTTAATATGAACTGGATTGAACCGTTAATTATCTTTCTGACGTTTTCGGTAATGATTCTCGGCGTGATCGGCACGATACTTCCGGCGCTGCCGGGTATTGAACTGATCTGGCTGACGGCGGTTGCCTACGGTTTGGTGTCGTGGTGGACGTTTAGGGTGACGACGTGGTGGAGCGTGGTGTGGATCGTGAGCATCACGCTCTTGCTGATCATCGGCGAAGTGTTGAGCTACGGCGTAGAAATTTTTTCGGCGCGCAAGACGGGCGCATCGTGGCAGGCGATTCTCGCCAGCGTGATCTTGGGTTTGATCGGAACGTTTATCTTCCCGATACTTGGCACGTTGATCGGCGCGATACTGGGCGTGTTTCTGGTGGAGTGGGCTCGCCGCAAGAATTGGCAAGAGGCGATCAAAGCGGCGACTGGCACGTTGATGGGTTTTGGAATCTCAGTCGGCGTGCAATTTATTTTTGGATTGATGATGATGGCGGTGTGGGGGATTTGGGTCTTCATCCGGTGATGTGCTACGCAATACGGAATACGCACTACGTATTTCGTATTGCGTATTCCGTTATGGCTTAAAATAAATTTGCCCCACTCCCATCCTCTCCAACGCTTCGTCTGCCCAGTATTGGACGATCATCGAATCGTCGTTGAGGGCGTTGAACAATGCCGGAATGGATGATTGATCTTTGATGTGAGCTAATGCTCGCGCTGCGAGTCCGCGTGTTTGGATGTTGGGGTGTGTGAGTGCTTGGATTAAGTTTGGCGTTGACGCTTTGCCGATGTGTATGAGCGAATCGCAGGCGGTGCGGGCGAGGAAGGAGTCGGGGGTGGCGAGAACGGTGATTAACGCGGTGACGGCATCCCCTGTGGATCGGGTGCGAAGGGCGTAGATCGCCGCGGCGCGAGTCTCATCATCTTCTGCATTAACGAACTCGATCAGATCGCGCGTGGCGATCTGATCGAGTTTGCTTTCATCATCCAGAATCATACCGTTGGACAAATTACAAATTTGTCTTACCGTTGGACAAATTGCAAATTTGTCTTACTGTTGGACAAATTACAAATTTGTCTTACCGTTGGACAAATTGCAAATTTGTCTTACTGTTGGACAAATTGCAAATTTGTCTTACTGTTGGACAAATTACCAATTTGTCTTACCGTTGGACAAATTACAAATTTGTCTTACCGTTGGGCAAATTACAAATTTGTCTTACCGTTGGACAAATTACAAATTTGTCTTACCGTTGGACAAATTACAAATTTGTCCTACTCGGCGGGCGGCGGAACGGGGAGCGCGTCTTCGGCGGTGTTGACCCATTTGTCGCCGACGTCAATGAGCATCACCGGGATGTCGTCGCGGATGGGATACTTGCGCCCGCAACCCGGTTCTTGGCAAACGAGCCAAGTGTCTTTGACGAGTTTGAGCATTCCCGGTTTTTCGCGCACGCACGCCGGACAACGTAGAATGTCGAGTAAGTCTTTGCTAACCATGAGGTGTCTCCTAAAGAATTTTTATCGCGCAACTGCGTGTTGTTGAGAACGTTTACGCTTGATTGTTTTAGGCATCGCGCTCAACAATGCGCGCAGGGCGTTATTCACTGAATCAGAATCGGGGAAGTAAGGTTGAACATCTGGCGCAAGCAGGATGGTGCCCTCTTGAATTTTAAAATGTTGAATAACAGTTGTGCCATCTTCCTTATGTATTTTCAGAGAGTAACCTTTATGTAGCGGGCGATACGCTCTACCGCGAACGGCATTCCTGAAATCATATTCGGCTTGCATCGGGGCATCATTGTGTGTTTTCGCTTTTGTTTTCTTCATAGATTTTCCGCTCGGCTGGTGTTGCTTTTCGGCAACTAATAATGCGAATGTTGTCATTGCGTTCGGTATAGATGACGACGAGCAAATGTTTTTTTACCGAATGACCTACGGCAATTTGTCTTGGTTCTGTTTCAGAATGATCAGAGTCGGGCATGTCGGCGATGAGAGGATCGTTGAATATCGTTGCGCCCTCTTCAAAAGCGATTTTGTGCTTTTTACGATTCGCCTTTGCTTTTTTTTCATCCCACTCAAAGGTCGCAGACACTAGGGACTCTCCTCATTCAGATATTCTCCTGAAACTTTTTCGAGTATACCATGTGGCAATGAACAATGAGACGATGCACGTTACGCTAAAGATCATCGTCCTCTTCATCGTCGTCAAACGTTTCGCCGAAATCTTCATCGCCTAAAAATTCACTCGGGTCGAAGGGCGGTTCGTCCGGGTTGTAGCGCGGCGGCGTGGAGGGCGGTGGAATGTTGCGCGTCCAGCGATGACGTTCTAACATATCGTTGCCCATGCGTTTGCCAAACATCTTCGCCCCTTTCTTCACCCAGTCGGCAGGTTCGCCGGGTTGCCCGTCATCTTTTTCGAGAAAGCTCCAATCAATGAGTGTGGGAGATGATGATTCTTTTTCTTCGGGGATGGCAGAGGCGAGCAGATTGGCTAACGACGAATCAATTGTGGGGTGATAGAGTGAAATTTTTTTGCCGGTGCGGCGGGCGCGAATCTCTTTGATCACTTCTTCGTCGGTGGGCGCGGATGGATCGATGTGCGACATCATGCGCCGGTAGAGCGCGCCGTCGCCGCGCGGCGGCAGCCACGGGATGCGGTGCGCGTTGTCGCGCCACCAACGCACTTCGACCAGCAAGCGTTTGACCTTGGGTTCGTTGAAGCGCGAACAAAGTTCGGCGAGTGCTTCCACCGCGTCGGCGAAGAATCCTAAATCGGCATACGTCTTGCCAATCCACAACAACGTCTTGCGCGGATTGTTGGTCAGTTTGAGCGCGTCGGCGAAAATGGACCAGGCGACGTTGGTGCATTCTTCGTCACCCAAGCAGTAGGCTTCAAGGAGTTCGCCTTTAGCGTCGTTCAACAGATCGGCAACGTCGGACGATTTGTTTTTGAGTGGAAAGTCTTCGCGCTCATCGCGCCAGCCGTCCCAGCGACTCATGTAGCGCAGCGAGAGGGCGAGTCGGCGGCGATGCTGTGAGGGGCGGTCATCCCATTCGTCAATCAAGCGTTGGAGGGCGACTCGGTTTTCGTAAATCAGCCACTCGTCGCAAAAAAGTTCGTAGACGAGTTCGCTCGCTTCTTGATGATCGGGGTAAAGGGCAAGCACCTCAAAACACAACGCGGCGCAATCCGGTTGATAAGCGAGCCATTGACCTTCCTCGCGGGCGCGATCTAACGGACATGAGGCAAGTATAATGAACAATGAACAATGAGACAATGAACAAAGAAAAAATTCCAAATCCCAAAAACCAAAAAACCAAAATGGAAACCTCAAACTCCAAACCCCAAACTTCAAATCTTCAACCACCTAACCACCCGACCACCCAACCATCCGACTTCTCTATTCATCCCGCCACATTGCTGGGTCACGTCTCGTTGACCGTTGCCAATCTGGACAATCAGATCGCTTTCTATCAACGCACACTCGGATTTGTGCAACACTGGCGCGAAGGCAACAGCGCGGGCATGGGCGCCGGGGGCGCGGACTTGCTTCGACTGACCGAGCAACCCAACCTCAAACGTTATCGCGGCGTCACCGGCTTGTATCACTTCGCCGTGCTGTTTCCAAATCGCCGCGAGTTGGCGCGTGCGGTGGCGCGTTTGTTTGCCATGCGCTATTTAAATCATCCAACCGATCACATCATGACGAAGACGACTTATCTCGATGACCCCGAAGGCAACGGCATCGAACTCTATGCCGAGTCGCCGGAAGATGGCACATTTGTTATTTCAGGCGATCAATTCGTCACGCGCCGCACCGATGGCACATTGAGCGATGGACGTGAGGCACTTGATGTGGAAGCGTTGTTCAGCCATCTCAAAGAAGATGATCGTTTAGATCAAGCCGCGCCGCCTGAGACGCGCGTGGGTCACGTTCATTTGCATGTGGGCAATGTGGGGAAGGCGGTTGACTTTTATCACGGCATCATCGGCTTTGATGTGATGGGTGTGTCGAAATCTTTCCGCGCCGCGTTTGTTTCGGCGGGCGGTTATCACCATCATCTTGGATTAAACACTTGGCAAGGCGAAGGCGCGCCGCCACCGCCTCCCGATGCGGTGGGCTTGCGTTATTTTGTGATCGAGTTGCCTAACGAAGCAGAATTAAATCGCGTCGTTGAACGCGTGGATCGTGCCGGGCTACCGACGAATAAAACTAACGACGGGATTCTTGTTCACGATCCGTTTCAAAATGGGGTGATGTTGGGGGTGAAAAAATAAACACGCAGATACTTTAAACCTGCGTGTTGTTGTCAACGAATGGTCAACCGCTTCGCGTAAACGAATAATGTCTCGCGCCGCCATTCGTTTATTCGTTTCATATTCGTTGACAGTGCGACGACGGGATTCTTGTTCACGATCCGTTTCAGAATGGAGTGATGTTGGGGGTGAAAAAGAATTAGCGCGGATACTTTATATCTGCGTGATGCTGTCAACGAAT
>JACRLA010000118.1 GCA_016215145.1 Chloroflexota bacterium | reverse complement strand
CCCACCTATCAACGCGCCACAGAAGGGCGACGTGTGCAAGCCGGTTCTGGATCGATACAGTTGCTGGGTGCGCCGCAATCATCGGGCGATACGGGCGGCACGTTCTACGCTGGCTTACAGCAAACAGTGAATGTGACTGCTGGCAAGAAATACAAGTTCACCATTTGGGGAAGCGCTTGGTTTAGTAATGGTGATAACCCCGCCGTGTCTGAAGGCACTGGCTCAACCAATCTTCAAATTGGTATTGGGCAAGGCGCAACCTATTCAGCAGACCCCAATATCACACGATCAGGTTTGGTCAATGCGAAAGATACTTTCCAACAATTGAATGTGGAAGTGACTGCCTCCGGCACACAACTTACGGTGTTTACTTACGCCAATCCTGATTCGTGCGCCAAACATACTGAAGTGTTTTTTGACAGCGCGTCGTTAACCGAAGTAGGCGCCGCGCCCACATCCGCGCCGAATGTGCCGCCACCGACAGCGGGACCCACCTCACCGCCCGCGCGCTCGCTGGTGGGCAAACTCCCCATCCCCACACCCAACGCCGAAGGCAAAGTGATCTTCACCATGCCAGCCGACGTGACGATCATTGACATTTGTTATTCATTGGATCGCGGCAACGATCCAAAATGTATTGACGATATTATGAAGATGAACGGTTTGACCAATGCCAAGTTCATCAGCATCGGGCAGAAGTTGATCATCGCCACGGTGGCGCCGGGTTCACAAGCGCAGCCGACTGCCGCGCCTGCAACGCCTCAACCCACCGCCGCGCAACCGACAGCGGCTGGCGGCGCGCAACCGACTGCCGCGCCACAGGCAACAACGGCTGGCACTAAGGTTGCGGGCGCGGGCGCGATCTGTGTGACGCTTTACAATGACGCCAACGGCAACGGTGTGTTAGATGCCGGTGAAGGTCTGGTCAAAGGCGGATCGTTTAGCTTGCTCGACACAGGCAACAGCGCGCCCGTTGCTTCGTACACGACCGATGGTGTTAGCGAACCGAAATGTTTTGACAACCTCAAGGGTGGCAACTATCGAGTCTCCTCTGTTGTGGCTGCCGGATACCGCGCAACGACTCGTGACGTTTGGGACCTGACTCTTGCCTCAGGCAGCACGGCAAATCTCGAATTTGGCGCGCAGTCATCGGGCGGAACAACGAGCACAACGACGACTGACGCCGGTGGAAGCAACTCGGCGCTTACGCGTGCCTTGTTGGCGGGCGCGGGTGTGGTGTTGCTCCTCGTTGCCGCAGGTGTGGCGGGCTTCTTGGTTCTCACCCGACGACGATAACGCAAATTGCCAATTTGCGTCACAGGTTTGTTACTCAAGAAACCCGCTTTCTCATTTGAAAGCGGGTTTCTTTCTAAAAATGAAACTACGCGATTCCCTGTCTGCAATCTCTTTAATCTTCGTTGCGTTTATTCTTGCCGCGCTTTACTTTAACGGTTTTCGCTTCACGCGCGAGGGAACGGTGACGGCATCCGCCCCCGACCTGACGCCGACGAGCGGCACCGAGTCTCCACCGCCGTTGAAAATAAAATCGGGCGTGGTGTTCGGCGCGATCACGTTAGACAGTTACGCCATCTCGATCAAGAATCGCGTATTGGCATTGACGTTGTATTGGCAGACAGGCGCGCCCCTCAGCAAGAATTACAAAATGTTCGTTCATATTTTCGATCCATCTCAAGATAAAATTGTGCTGCAAGCCGATGTGCTTCCGGGTGTGCCAACGACTAAGTGGGCGAAGGACGAACCGATGACCCACGCCGAAGCGTTCGCGCTGGAGAAATTGCCGCGCGGCACTTACAACATTGGCGTGGGTTGGTATGACGAGGCGAGCGGGCAACGTTTGGGCGAGCGGTTGATTCTTAATTATGCGGTAGTGATCCCGTGACGAGTGATACGTGATGCGTGATACGGAATACGCAATACGAAATACTTTTAATTAAAGGAGATCGATCATGAAACTTAATTACGGCAAAACATTTTTGTTGGGCTTTGGTTTCTTTGGCGTGAGCGTGATCTGGGCGGTGTATAACGCCTTCGTGCCAATCTTCTTGGAAAAGAAGTTTGGTCTTCCGCCCGAATGGATCGGTTTTTTTATGACGCTCGACAACATCGCTGCGTTGTTGATCCAGCCGCCCGTTGGCGCGTGGTCGGATAACTTGCGCTCGCGGATCGGACGACGGATGCCATTCATCCTCATCGGCGCGCCGATTGCGGCGGTTGCCTTTGGCGTCATCCCGCTTGCAAACGTGCTGCCATTGTTTGTGGCTGGCACCGGCACGCTGATGCTTTCCATGGCGATGTGGCGCACACCCGTCGTCGCCCTCATGCCCGACATCACGCCCTCGCATTATCGCTCGCAAGCGAATGGCATTATCAACTTCATGGGCGGCATCGGCGCGATCATCGCTTTCTTGGTCGGCGCGAATCTTTATGATCGCAATCCCGCCTTTCCGTTTTGGATGGGGAGCGTGCTGGTGATCATCGCCGCCGTGATGGTTTTTATTTTCATCAAGGAACCGCACACGTACGAAGAGAAAGAAAAAGAGCCGAGTATGCTCACCAGTTTGCGCGAAGTGATCGCCGACCCCGATAAAAGCGGCTTGCGTATTTTGCTGGCGATCTTTTTTTGGTTCTTGGGCTACGCCGCCATCGAAGCCTTCTTCTCGCTCTATGCCGTCAAGCATCTTGGGCTTAAAGATTCTGACGGCGCGCGTTTGCTCACCGGCTTGTCGTTAGTGTTTGTGATCTTCGCGCTGCCGTCGGGATACATCGGCGCAAAGATTGGGCGGCGCACGACGATTATTAGCGGCATCGTGGTGATGAGCGCGGTGATGATGACTATGTTCTTCCTGCCGCCTGCCGTATTGATCTCGCCCCTCGCCAAACTACCCGTCGTCGGCATTCAATTGAACCCCGACTCGAAGGACACTTATCTCGTCGTCATCGGCGTATTACTCATGGTTGCCGGGATGGGTTGGGCGTTGATTAACATCAACTCGTTGCCGATGGTGGTAGACATGACCGTGCCAGCGCGCATCGGCACGTTCACCGGACTGTATTACCTCTTCTCAACTTTCTCGGCGATTGTGGGTCCCAATGTCAATGGATGGATCATCTCGCTCACCGGCAGAAATTACAACGCGGTGATGATCGTCGCCCCGATCTTCATGGCGCTGGCGTTGGTGATGATGATCGGTGTGAAGCGCGGTGAGGCGGTGATGCCGCCAGCCGCAGTGGCGGTGGATTAAATTAAATCACCCTCCCGAAGGTTCTAAAACCTTCGGGAGGGTGGACAAATTAGGATAGAATAAATTCATGGTTCGGGTTAACAAACATCATCCATTTGTCACAACGCTGTTTGTGGCTTTAGCGATTCTGTTTTCGATTCTTTATCTTCGCGCGCCGCAAATAACTTTTGTCGAGTCGCCCCAAACTTCAACGCGCTATTTGGCGAAAGAGTCAGAAGGCTTGTTGAAGCAGACGGCGTTACATTTGTCAAAGATGCAAGGTGGGGCAAGCATTGGTGGTTTTCCGGGCTTCGAGCCACCGGATGATGACGAGCGCTACAAGCGTAAAGTAAAAGGGGAGGGGTATAATGCCCAAGACGTTAACGATTGGGTGAAGGAGATCAACAATTTTCTTCGACAGATTGCCAACAAAAATCCCAGAATGAAATTGGAAGAGATTTTGATAAAGCAGGGATTGGCAGCTGCCCAAATCAAAGAATTTTTAGATGCTTTGCGTAACGTTGAGTTGTCTGCTCGCAACATGGAACGTTACGGCGTTGCAACAGAGACAGTCCAGTTGTTGCAAACGGTGATGAAGGATTTAGGAGTCATTCCATGGCCTTACTAAAAAACTTCCGGCAAATTAAACAGAATCCAGATGGCATTTCTTTCCGCCTGAATTTTGAGGATTGGCCTACCGATGCGCCGTTTCCTCCTCAAACTAGGTTGGCCAGTTTCGGTGAAAATCACGATCTATTCATTTACCCCGAGTGGCAATTTGCCTTCCAACCAGATGGTGTTTATGAAATATGGAGTGGGATATTTAGAGTTCCACTCTCATTCGATGAAACCGTCGCGTGGTACCGGAGTGAACTGAAAAAATTGGATTGGGTGGAATTCAGTGATTATGCTTACGTTACTGAAAGTTCCGGTGGATTAAAGTTCTTTCGACCAGATACAACTACTAGACTTTCTTTCAGTTTATTGCGCGGAGATTCATCACTTGGCACACGTATCACAGCGTGGCGCGTCACCAAGCATCCCTTACCCTCTGCTGTCGAGTCCATCCCCGACTCTCAACTCGCCCTCCCCATCGCCGAAGAAGCGATTCGCTGACTCATGACCTCTGACAATAAACTAATCCCCCTCCTCAAAGCGTTGTTTGCCGTGGTGGTGTGGGGCGCGTCGTTCATTGCTACGAAGGTGGCGGTGGGTGAAGCCTCGCCCAACACAATTGTCTGGCTACGCTTTGCGATGGGCGTGATCATTCTCGGTTGGGCAGTCTTCGCGCGCAAACAATTTAAATGGATCACGCTGAAAGAACTCGGCTATTTTTCTTTGCTCGGTTTTCTGGGCATCACCTTTCACCAGTGGCTGCAATCGAATGGTTTGGTCACGGCGCAAGCCACAACGACGGCGTGGATCGTGGCGACGACTCCGATCTTTATTGCTTTGTTAGGTTGGCTGGTGTTGAAAGAAAAACTTGGCTGGTTCCGCGTGGCGGGCATTGCGCTGGCGGCGTTGGGCGTGTTGCTCATCGTCAGCAAAGGCGATCTCACATCATTGACGATTGGCAAATTTGGAACGGTGGGCGATTACTTGGTGATGATCAGCGCGGTTAACTGGGCGGTGTTCTCGGTTCTCTCGCGCGACGGACTCAAAGATCATCCGGCGGCGCGCATGATGTTTTATGTGATGACGCTCGGTTGGATTTTTATCTCGATCCTATTCGTCGTCGGGTCGGGCTTCAACGAAATTAATCGCCTCACCCCGTCGGGCTGGGTCGCCGTGATATTTCTTGGCGTGTTCTGTTCCGGCATCGCCTACATTTTTTGGTACGACGCGCTTCAAGAAATTCCCGCATCGCGTTTGGGTGTGCTACTTTACATCGAGCCGCTCGTCGCGGTGGTGGTCGCGGCGATCATCTTGGGTGAAGCGATTACGTTTACGGCACTGTTCGGCGGCGCGGTGATTTTGTTTGGGGTGTGGATGGTGAACAAGAAATGAACAATGAACAATGAAACAATGAACAATGAAACAATGAACAATGAAACAATGAACAAAATCCGTTTCATCCGCTGACTAGAAAAAACGTCACTGCGATGATCGCTCCTAGTAGCGTCGCAAAAAAATTTACTAGATCATTATCGAGCCATCGCCAACCGCGAAGCGGGCGTGTTATTGCCCCGCACAAGTGTTGGGGATGGCGTTCTGTTTCTTTGCGGCAGTGATCGCAATAATAAATCGCTTGCACGGTTGCGCCGAGAACGCTATCAAAAAGTGAAGCGAGCAATCCGGCAAATGCAATCATCACAGATATGAGGAAGGGGTTGGCGATTAGAGATTGGAGATTGAGAGCGATGAGTGCGGTGAGGGCAACAAGTGATGATCCAGCGAAAGCGGACAACGTCCCCATCACTGTGATGCCGCCGCTTGTGCCGACTTCTACTTCTTGCGCCGTCGTGATCAATCGCGGCGGCGTTTTACTTAATACGCCCAACTCCGTTGCCCACGTATCGGCATTCGCCGTTGCCAATGCGGCGGCACAGGCGATCCACCACACCGGGTTTTGAGTTAAACCAAAAGCTGCCATGCACACGGCGGCGACACCCCCATTCGCCAGCGCTTGCGCCAGATCGCGTTGTGATCCTTTTGAAAATTTTTCGGCGAGAGATTCTTTTTGCGATTCTTTAAATCGTGAGAGCGCGCTGGACGAGATGAAGAAGACAAGCAGCAATGCCGCGCCGCCGAATCCGCCGAAACCAAAAATAAGTCCGCCGGTGAGGATCGCTCCGACGACTCCGCTCCGACTTAATGATCCGCGTTTATAAGCGAGATAACCGATGAGGCTTGCTAAAACGAAACCGAGGAAAAGATTCACGTATCACTTTTCACGCATCACGAAAATTAAAACGTGATACGTGATGCGTGAATTAGAAAACGAAGCCAACTGCCGCAACCCACAAAAATACTTGCACCAACGTTGAGCCGAGCCACAGTAAATACGCTGCCGGTCGCTCGGCGCGGCGGATGTAAAATGCGCCGCCGATTACCGCGTTGATGATCCACACTAAGCCGCCGATGGCGGGCAAGATGAAGAGACCGATGGGTGAGCCGACTCGATCCACCCGCCCCGCTGTGTCAAAGTGAAGCGGAATTTCGTTGGCGAGAAATGGAACGCGAATAGAAACTGCGACGAGCAAGATGAACGGCAAGATCAACCCGATGCCGATGAGGACGAGCGCCAGCCGATCTCGCCAAATTTCCCAATCGTAAAATTCCGGACGGTTAACTTCGTATTCGATCTCGGCTTCGATGCCTTTGCGTCCCTCGCCTTCGAAACTTTTCACGAAGCCTTGAACATCTGTTGGTGAGATAACATAACTGCCCGCGCCTGTGATGAGGATGAGTTGCCCGCTTTGCGGCGTGGTGGCGTAATACGTTAGGTCGCCAACTTTTTCGCTATGACCGCGTCCGACCAAACAGCCGGGCCACCACAGTCCGCGCGGCGCGAGATCAGTCTCCATCTCGTTGCCCACGATGAGTCCGGCGATCTCATCCATCGGGATGATCTGCCGCACCGGACCCCACACGATAACTAAGGCGTTTTGGGTAAACAGATATTTGGCGTTGATTAAACAAAAGGTGCGATAGGTGATCACAGTCAGCACCGGCAGACTGACGATCATCAACACGACCCAAATTGAAGTGAGAAAGTTAACCGGTGTGCGAAAGAGGATGACGAGGAACAGTATGTTCGCCGCCGTCAGCAACGTGATTGCGCTTATGCCGATGGTTAAACCCAGCGCGCGAGGGGGATGATGCATTGATTAGCGGATGGCAGATAGCCGATAGCGAATGGCAAATGGCGGATAGCAAATAGCGTATCGCTGATGGCGTATAGCAGATGGTAATACGCCATATACTATACGCCATCCGCCATCTGCTAGTTTACGCCGCGACTTTCTCTTCCACATACACCGGCGCGCACCAACTGCGATACTTGGGCGCTCTGCCGCGCACGACGTTGTCGTATAACTCGCGCAAATCTGAAACCACCGCGCCGATCTTGCCACTGCCGATTGGGCGATGATCCACTTTGGTGATTGCCGTGATCTGCACTCCCGTGCCGCAGAAGAACGCTTCGTCGGCGAGATAAACTTCGGTGCGATCAATGGGGCGCTCGACCACATCCATGCCGATCGCGGATGAGAGTCATCATGGTGCGCCGCGTGATGCCTTCCAAAATATTTTCGGTGATGGGTGGAGTGACGGCAACCCCGTTGCGGACGATGAAAAAGTTGGCGGCTGATCCTTCCGAGACGTGCCCTTCTTGAGTCAACACCAGCGCTTCGTCAAATCCCGCCAACTCCGCATCCGATTTAATGAAAGCCGAATTGACGTAGGCGCCGCCGATCTTGCCGCGCGCCGGGATCATGTTGTCGTCTATGCGCCGCCACGATGAGAACGTGACGTGCGCGCCGTCTTGGTTCTTGATGTAATGACCAAAAGGAATGGTGACGATGGAAACTTCAGCATGGAGTCCATGTAACTTCACGCCGATCATCTCGTCGCCGTAAAAGGCGAGCGGGCGAATGTAAACATCTTCGTGATGTCCTTCGGCGCGCAGCAAGTCGATCAAACCTTCTGTGAGTTCGTCTTCGGAATAGGGAAGTTCCATTCGCATTAAGCGAGTGGATTGAAGAAAACGGCGGAAGTGATCGAACGGGCGGAAGATGAACATTTGCTTCTCGTCGTCGTTCCAATATCCGCGCATCCCGCCGAAGACCGACGTGCCGTAGTTGAGGGCGTGGGTCAGCACGCCAACTTTGGCCTCACCGTAAGGGATAACTTTTCCGCGAAAGAATACATAGTTGGGAAGTGGCATA
>JACRLA010000117.1 GCA_016215145.1 Chloroflexota bacterium | reverse complement strand
TTACGGTGACGACTTTACAACCCACGGTGAAACCGTCACCCGCGTGGCAAGCCGCCTGCCCCAAAGCGGCTGCACGTCATTTCTCCCCACTATCATCACTTCATCTTTTGAGTCGTATCCAACACGGTTGCAAGAAATTTGCAGTAACCTCCCGAAGGTTCAAAACCTTCGGGAGGTTACTGGCGCAAACATTTTGGGCGTGCATCTCGAAGGACCTTATCTCAACCCGATCAAAACAGGCGCGCACAATTCGGAATTTTTGCGCGAGATCAATGTTGACGAGATGATCCGTTGGGCAGACCCGCGCATCGTCCGCATGGTCACGCTCGCGCCCGAATTGCCAAACGCAACCGAGGCAATCCGCGCATTAAACGGAAACGGCATCACCGTCAGCGCCGGACATTCAACGGCAACTTTCGACGAAGCGATTAAAGGATTCGAAAATGGAATCAGGTGGGGAACGCATTTGTTTAACGCCATGAGCGGCTTGCATCATCGTGACCCGGGTTTAGCCGGGGCGCTGCTCTCATCCTCAACGCCGTGCGGTCTGATCGCCGATGGCGTTCACGTTCATCCGATGATGGTGAAGTTGGCATATCAGGCGAAGGGCGTGGACGGTTTATGTTTAGTGACCGATGCCCAAGCGGCGATGGGGACATCCAAACGAAGTTCGCAAATCGGAGACCGCAACACCTTTGCCGATGACACCTCTGTCCGTTTAGCCGATGGCACCTTAGCCGGATCGATTCTCAAAATGGATCAAGCAGTGAGGAACATGATCGAGTTCACGGGTTGCTCACTTGCCGAAGCGGTCAACATGGCATCGCGCACGCCCGCGACTCTTTTGGGATTGAATCGCAAAGGGCGCATTGCCGAAGGCTGCGACGCCGACATTGTGATCTTGGATAAAGAATTGAACGTGCAGAAAACTTTTGTGGCGGGGAAAATGGTTTTCGAGAATTAGATGGTTAAAACCGGACTTGAAATCTTAATCAGCGAAAAACTTTCGCACGTTAAAAATAAACGCGTTGGTTTGGTGAGCCACTCGGCGGCGATACTGCCGGACTTAACTGACTCGCTTGAAGCATTGATGCACACGGGCGTGAACATCACCGCCCTCTTCGGACCTGAACACGGTTATCAAGGCGCGGCGGCAGACGCGGCGGCTGTCGGCAACAGTTTAGAGGCGCGTTTCGGTTTGCCCATCTTCAGTTTGTATGGCAACATCCGCGAGCCAAACGCCGAGATGCTGCAAAACGTGGATGTGCTGATCGTTGATCTGCAAGATATCGGCACGCGGTTCTATACGTTTATCACCACGATGGTGAACGTGTTGCGCGGCGCGGCGAAGAATCAAAAAGAAGTCGTCGTCTTAGATCGCCCCAATCCGATCAACGGCGTAACCATCGAAGGTCCAATGGTGAAGGCAGGTTACGAGTCCTTCATCGGCATCGGCGGCCTCCCCGTGCGGCACGGGCTGACCATCGGCGAGTTGGCACTTTTTATGAATGAGGAGATCGGGGCGGCGCTCACCGTTATAGAAATGGACGGATGGAAGCGCGCGATGTGGTTCGACGGCACGGGGCTGCCGTGGGCGGCGACATCACCCGCCATGCCGCATCTGGCGACGATGACGTTATTCCCCGGGATGTGTTTGTTTGAGGGGACGAATCTTTCAGAAGGACGCGGCACATCACTGCCATTTGAAATTTGCGGCGCGCCGTGGTTGAACAAATACGAACTGGCGCAAACGTTGAATGATCTCAATATTAATGGCGCGCGTTTTCGCCCGATCCGTTTTATGCCCGTCGCGCATCGTTTTGCAAATGAAGAATGCGAAGGCGTGCAGGTGTATGTGACGAAGCGAGAGGCGTTTGAGGCATTCGCCACAGGAGTGCATATAGTCAAAGCATGTCGTGAGCAAAATCGTGAGAAATTTAAATTTCTGGACTCGAGCTGGGAAGGCGCAAAGCCGCATTTTGATTTACTCGCCGGAACGCCACAGGTGAGAGAAAAATTGCTGACAGAGAAATCAGTTGCGGAGATCGAGCAGATATGGGCAAGCGAACTGAAAGAGTTTAAAGAGAAGCGGCAGAAGTTCTTGATCTACGAGCAGAGGTTGAGATGGTAAAAAGCGGCGACGATCTTCGTCTTCGCGCCACACCTGACAGGGCTACCTACAACTAAAGGAGGTGATCAACGACAAGACCCCACTCTCTCTTCAAAAAATATATCGTATTGACTCGCCCACTATAAAGGAGAAGATTCAAACATGAAACACCGATTTTCAATCATGAGCTTGCTGGTCATCGCTACGCTGCTTATCAGCGCCTGCGCGCCACAGATTGTGGAAGTGACCAAACAAGTTGAAGTCACAAAACAAGTGCAAGTGGAAGTGACCAAGCAAGTGCAAGTCGTGGTCACCGCCACCCCCGCTCCGGCTCCCGCACCCAAGAGCGGCGGCACGTTGATCGTCGCCCGCGCGGCGGACACCAAAGGCATGGATCCACACAAGCAGACCGCCTTCGCATCCTTCCGCGTGATGGAATTGATCTACAGCACGCTGGTCGAGCTCGACAAAGATATGAACGTGGTGCCCGGTGTTGCCGAATCATGGAAGTGGTCAACGGATGGCAAAGTGCTAACCATGGCGCTGCGCAAGAACGTAAAATTCCACGACGGCACAGCGATGACTTCGGACGATGTGAAGTTCTCGTTCGAGCGCATCTTGGATGAGAAGACCGCTGCCGCGGCACGCGCAACCTTTTTAGGCATTGATAAAATCGAAACGCCTGATGCCAACACTGTCGTGTTCACACTCAAAGCGCCCAACGTGGCATTGCTCGCCGGAATGACGTCACTCAACGCGGCGATCCTTTCCAAGAAACTTGTTGGCGATGGTAAAGCCAACCCGGCTGAAAAAGTTAACGGCACAGGACCCTTCAAGCTCGTTAAATGGGATCCCGATAAAACGTTAACCCTTGAGGCAAATAAAGATTTCTACATCGCCGGTCAGCCGCGCCTCGCCGGGATCGAAATGC
>JACRLA010000179.1 GCA_016215145.1 Chloroflexota bacterium | reverse complement strand
GGCTGTACCGTTGTAGGTTTAGGCGCGCTTGTCGCCGCAGGAGCTGAAGTGGGTGCGGCTGCACTGGTAGGTTGCGGCGCTTGTGTAGGCTTCGGCGCCTCGGTCGTCGGCGTGGCGCACGCGCCCAACAAAATACTGCACACAAAAATTAAAGGCAACGCGCGCATCGCCCGCTTCCGCTTGCGAGTCGTCGCATCTATCACGCCCATCAACAAAACGGGCAGCGCGTTACGCTGAGGCAGTTCCATCTCTTGCGGCGAAATGTTTTGCCGATCCACTTTCAGCGGACTCGGCACGAAGGAATAGACCAATGCCGCCAGCGACAAAACAAGAATGATCAAACTGATGATGCCAATAATGCGTCGTGTGTTCATGGTTCAAATCCTCCTGTTGAAAATAGTATAGCACTACAAAATCCCAAATCCCAATAACCAAAATCCCAAAGTCAAAACTCCAATCTCCAATCTCTAATCTCCAGAATCATATAGACATCCTCCCGTCTGTAGTGGTATAACCTTACAGTTCTATGCCCCGTCTTAAATCTGATTTATACGAATCGCTCTACGCCGGTTTCAACGCGCCGATCTCGCGCTTCGATTGCGGAACAAAGTGCGCGCCGCACAACGGCGGCGAACCCGTGTGCTGCAATACCCAGTTTGCTATTCCGGTCAGCACCATTGAAGAGTGGACGTTTCTTAAATCGCGCACGGCGATGTGGCATTCTTACAAACCGCGCGATGAAGCCGAACGCAAAGTGAAAGAGGCATTGCCGCGCTACTGCAAGATGATGGAGTGTAACGGCGCAGCTCGCTGCGAGCGCGATCATCGCGCTTTATCGTGTCGGGCGTTTCCGTTTTTCCCTTACGTCACGAAGGAATACGAGTTTGTGGGTCTGACGTATTATTGGACGTTTGAAGAAACATGTTGGGTGATCAGCAACTTGCAGATCGTGAATAAACAGTTCGTGTATGAATTCATCAGCACGTTTGAATACATCTTCGGCAAAGTCGCCGACGAACTGGAAATCTTCCGCGATCATTCGGCGTCTATGCGGCGAGTCTTCTCGCGGCGCGGCAAAAACATCCCGCTCATCGGGCGCGACGCAAATTACTATGAAGTGATTCCCAAGACGGGGGAGATACAACCAGCAAAAGTTGAAACGTTTGAGAAGTTTGGAGTATACAAAGAAAAGTAATTGGTAATTAGTAATTGAAGTTTATTGCGATACAAAGTTCAAACGTATCCGCGCTTAAAACAAATTACTACTTACTATTTACTAATTACATTTATGAGCCAAGATAAACTTGTTGTTGTCGGCGCACGCGAACACAATTTAAAAAATATCACCGTTGAGATTCCGCGTGATCAGTTGGTGGTCATTACTGGCTTGTCGGGGTCGGGCAAGTCGTCGCTCGCCTTCGATACGATCTTCGCCGAAGGACAGCGGCGCTACGTTGAAAGCTTGTCGGCGTATGCCCGGCAATTTTTGGGACAACTCGAAAAGCCCGATGTGGATCGCATTGATGGCTTAAGCCCGGCTGTCGCCATTGATCAAAAGAGCGTGAGCAACAACCCGCGCTCAACCGTTGGCACTGTCACCGAAATTTACGATTACATGCGCTTGTTGTATGCGCGCATCGGCATCCCCCACTGCCCCAAGTGCGGGCGCGAAGTGCAGCGACAATCGGCGCAGCAAATTGTAGATTCGATCATGACTCTGCCAAGCGGCACAAAGTTTATGATCCTTTCGCCGCTGGTGCGAGATCGCAAAGGTCATCATCAAACCGTCTTTGAAGAAATTCGCAAAGCGGGCTACTCGCGGGTGCGCGTCAACGGCTCGGTGCGCGACGTGGAAGAAGAGATCGAACTCGACCGCTACAAGATGCACACCATTGAAGCCGTCGTAGATCGTTTGGTCGTCAAAACCAAAAGTGACGGCGCGGATGAATACAAGGACTTCACATCGCGCTTAACGGATTCGGTGGAGACCGCGCTGCGCCTGAGTGGCGGCACCACCGTGATCGCCCGCTTCACCACTAAAGATCAAACCGAAGATCAACTTTATTCCGAACATTTTGCCTGCCCCTTCGATGGCACGAGTCTGCCGGAGATCGAGCCGCGCACTTTCTCTTTCAACAATCCACACGGTGCATGTCCTACCTGCCAGGGTCTTGGGACGAAGATGGAGATCGATCCCGATCTGATCGTGCCGGATAAAAGTTTATCTATTGAAGAGGGCGTGATCGCTGTGATGGAATGGCGCAGCGCCGAAGAAGGCGGCGGCTACTATTGGCAGATGCTTGAAGCCACCGCGAAACATTTTAAGATCGATCTCGACAAACCTTTCGGCGAGTTGAGCGCGGAACATCAACGGATCATTCTCTACGGCTCAAGCGGCGAAAAAATTAAAGTGCAGTACACCACGCGCGACGGACGGCAAGCAAAATGGGAAACGGAATTTGAGGGCGTGATCGGAAATCTTAAACGACGTTACGGTGAAACCACGTCCGATTACATCCGCGAGAAAATTGAAGAGTTCATGCGCCACTCGTCATGCGATACCTGGACGGTGATCCGCAATCCGAAATCCGAAATCCGAAATCAAATGAAAACGGACTCTCGCAAAAAGAAACCATCATCGCCACACCCATCATCAAAGAGCTTCGCTCGCGTTTGCAGTTCATGGTGGATGTAGGACTCGACTATCTCACTTTAAGTCGCACGGCGGCGACTCTCTCCGGCGGCGAAGCACAACGCATTCGGCTCGCCACACAGATTGGATCACAACTCACAGGCGTGTTATACGTTCTCGATGAACCTTCCATCGGTTTACATCAACGCGACAACGCTCAACTGATCAAAACCCTGCAACGCTTACGCGATCTCGGCAACACGCTTCTGGTCGTCGAACATGATGATGAAGTATCTCTCCGGACGGCAAAAGATTGATGTGCCTGAAACGCGGCGCGCGGGCAACGGAAACTTTTTGACGATACGCGGCGCGCGCGAGAACAATTTAAAAAACATTGACGTAAAGATTCCGCTTGGCAAGTTGGTGTGCATTACGGGCGTATCGGGTTCGGGTAAAAGCACATTGCTTGTGGAGATTCTTTATAAGGCGCTCTCGCAAAAACTTCACGGCGCAATGGACAAGCCCGGCTCGTTCAGCAAGATCGAGGGGATGGAGCGTATTGATAAGATCATCAACATTGATCAGTCTCCCATCGGGCGCACGCCGCGCTCGAACCCTTCAACCTACGTCGGCATCTTCGACGAAGTGCGAAATTTATTTTCCGAGTTGCCCGAATCGAAAACGCGCGGCTATAAAGCAGGACGTTACTCGTTCAACGTGAAGGGCGGGCGTTGTGAAGCCTGTCAGGGTCAAGGGCAAATTCAAATTGAGATGCAGTTCTTGCCGAATGTGTTTGTGCCGTGCGACGTGTGTCACGGCGCGCGTTACAACCGCGAGACGTTGCAAGTACGCTACAAAGAGAAGAACGTTGCCGAAATTTTAAATATGAGCATAGATGAGGCGATGCCGTTTTTTGAGAACTTCCCCAACATCAAGCGCAAACTCGATACGCTCGAGTCTGTTGGCTTGGGTTATATCAAACTGGGTCAACCTGCCACAACTCTTTCCGGTGGCGAGGCTCAACGCGTGAAGTTGAGCAAAGAACTTTCGCGCC
>JACRLA010000178.1 GCA_016215145.1 Chloroflexota bacterium | reverse complement strand
TTTGCTGCCCCACTGACGAAAAAGTTTTAATTGTTCGAGCGGCAGATCGTAACCCGTTAGATGCAGCAGTGAATACAACAACATGGATCCATGTCCGGCGGAAAGGACAAAGCGATCACGATCGGGCCATGCTGGATCGGCTGGATAATGTTTGAGGAATTGAGTCCACAACACAACGGCGGCATCCGCCATGCCGAGCGGCATTCCGGGATGACCGGAGTTTGCTTTTTGCACGCCGTCCATCGCCAACGCGCGCACAGTGTTTGCCGCGCGGCGCAATATATCAGGTGAGGTTAATGAGGGAGAGATCAAATCGATCATAATTGTTCATTCTTCGTAACTGCTCAGCGTCATTGCGAGGAGCGTTCTCCGCGACGAAGCAATCTCATGGCGTGACCGAGATTGCTTCGCAAAGTGCGCTCGCAATGACGAATCGGCTGAGCAGTTACCATTCGTCATTGTTCATTGTTTTTCAATCGGCTAAGGGCGGCGACGGGCGGCGCAAAGGGCATCTGTCCGAGGTCGCTATATTTACGCAGCAAATGATAAGTCACCAGCAGTTGCGTCAGCGCAAGCGGATGACTATGCCGCGTCTCGGTGCGATCTTGATATTCGCCAAATTGATCTTCATGCACCGAGCGCAGATCGGGGAGATGCTGCCAGATCGCATCTTCCAATTGATGAGCGTGTTCAGCAGTGACATTTCCATCCGCTTCAAGAAAATCTACGGGGCGGCCGCCATCGCGCCCCAACTCTAATCGAACGCCGGACGACGAATCGCGCGCGTCATTCACCAGATAACTTAAATCGGGATGAGGGATGGTGGGACGCAGCACCAACTGCACGTTGAGGTTGGCGCCCGCCTCTTCCGGCGCAATTCCATTCGGCGGACAAAACTGCACGACGATGTCGGCCTGTTCGCGCTGTGGGCGAATGAAATCGCGCGAATCATTTTCGCGTTTCCCCAGTTCGGCGATCACTTGCTCGGCGGTGTAACCGCGTTTAGTTGTGTCACGTTTGATCTTCCACACTCTCCGCAAATCTTCGGGCGGGTCGAGAAAAACTTTTACGTCATAGAACTGCCGCAGCACCGGCGTGGAGAAGCCGAGCAAACCTTCGACGATGACGAACTCGCGCGGTTGAACATACTGCGGTCGGACGAGCGTGCCGTTAGAGTGATCGTAGATCGGTTTGAGGATCGGTTGACCGTAATGCAGCCGCTCCAGATGGAGCTCCATCACGTCGAGATAGTTGCAATCGGGATGAAGAGCGGTGACGCCCAACTGCGCGCGCTCACGGCGATCATATTTGTGATAATCGTCGGTGCAAACGTGCGTCACACGATCCGCGCCAAGGATATTCACCAACCCATTCGTGATGGTGCTTTTTCCTGCCGCGCTGTCGCCGACGATACCGATGAGGATAGGTCGTTTTCTGCTCATGGAAACCTCGCGCATGGTGTATGGCTTATAGGAAATGGCGTATCGCGTATCGCCATCTGCTATTCGCTATCTGCTATATGCTATTCGCCGCCCCCCGGACGATGCACAACGAACCCCATCACCTGTCCCTGACGGTTGTTGTCGTAGGCAGTCACCCGAATAAAACAGGCAGGGTGAGCCGCTTTGCAAGCTTCAATTTCGGTCAATGCTTCACCCGGTGTTTTCGCGCCGAACAACGGCAACTTCCACCAATTCCAATAGGCGGTGGTAGGGTCGATCTGAGCGGTGTACTCAATACCCGGTATCCAACCCTGATTCAGAAAGTATTGGATTTGTTGGGCGATCTGTTCATTGCTCAAGGGCGCGAGATAAGAAAAGGTTTCAGTTTTCATGGCGGATCCTTTTGCGCTAGACTTTAACTAACGTGTCCACTTCTTTGTAATCAAAGGTTATGCCTTGCCAGGTCTCCATGGCAACGCGTAATTCAGAACTAGATTTAGCGGCGGCTTTGAGGATGTCGGGACCCTCGGCGATGAGGTGGCGTCCTTCGTTGCGCGCTTGAACAACTGCTTCGAGGGCGACGCGGTTGGCAGTGGCTCCGGCGGCGCTGCCCCATGGATGCCCCACGGTGCCGCCGCCGAATTGAAGAATCACATCGTCACCGAAGATAGACACCAATTCGGGAATATGCCAAACGTGGATGCCGCCCGAAGCAACGGGAAACATCCCCGGCATAGAAAGCCAAGGTTGATCAAAGTGATAACCCAAACAATCCTTCGTGCCGGCGAAATCCCGGCGCAGCATCTCGTTGATGCCGATAGTCGAATCGCGGCCCGATTCCAGTTTACCCACTACCGTGCCGTTGTGGAGATGGTCAGCGCCGACGATGCGGCACCACTTGGCAAGCACGCGCCAGTGGATGCCGTGATCGGGCTGGCGGTCAATCACCGTGTGCATGGCGCGGTGCGCGTGCAACAACATTCCGTTGGCGCGGCACCACTTGGACAGCGAAGCAAAGGCGGTGAAGCCGACGATGAGATAGTCCACCATAATAATGCGCGAGCCAAGTTCTTTGGCTAATTCGGCGCGGCGGTACATCTCCTCCATATCGCCGCCCGTGACGTTGAGGTAATGCCCTTTACGCTCACCGGTTTCAGACTCGGCTTGCTTCACGGCTTCCATCACAAACTCATAGCGGTCACGCCAACGCATAAACGGTTGAGAGGTAATGTTCTCGTCGTCTTTAGTGAAATCTAACCCGCCGCGCAGGGCTTCGTAAACCAACCGCCCATAATTTTTTGCGGAGAGTCCCAGTTTGGGTTTCATGGTTGCGCCTAAAAGCGGGCGACCATATTTATCGAGCCGGTCACGCTCAACCTGAATGCCGTGCGGCGGACCCTGAAAAGTTTTAAGCAGCGCCGGTGGGAAGTAGACATCTTCCAAACGCAGAGCGCGCAGAGGCTTGAAGCCGAACACATTGCCGGCGAGAGAGGACATGAGGTTGGGCATCGAACCTTCTTCAAACAGATCAAGTGGATAAGCAATGTACGCCATGACTTGATCTTTTCGTCCGGGCACAGGTTTAATTTCGTAAGTGCGCGCCGAATAGCGAGACGGATCAACAAGATAATCCGACCACACAGCCGTCCAAGTGGCGAAAGATGATTCGGCGGCGACGGCTGCCGCCGCTTCCTCAAACGGCACGCCTTCTAGAGGCGTGATGCGGAAAGCCGCCAACACCTGTGTGTCGCCGGGCTTGTAGCCGATGTCGTAATAGTGGCGTCCAGCCGCGCTATATTCTTTCACCCCGGCATCGTATAGGGCACTCTCAATTGTCTTGCTATCGGAATTTTGAGCATTGCTCATAATTTTCTCCTTGAGTTGTGATCTTCGTTAGTGATAATACGAACAGACACGAAATTAGAAAACGGCAAATAGAATGGAATGTTGTTATCCAATAAGGCGGGAGCGGCCCACCTGATCGGGCAGGCAGCACCGTTGGGCAAATTTGTAATTTGCCCTACAACACAAAATCCCCCCAGAGGGTGAGGCGGCATCCCCTGAGATAGTGATGGCATCATTGACATATAGGATTACAATACTTACATCCATTCGTTTATTCGCTGAAACACATATTGCATTTCAGTTAATATGCACAGCACACTACGAAGCGAAGTCCATCAACTCCATGCAGAAATTTGTCAGGCACTGTCTGACCCGAACCGCATTCTGATTTTGTATGCGCTGTCGGAAGGCGCGCGGAATGTGGGCGAGATGGCTGAAGCGCTGAACATCAGCCAACCCACGGTGTCACGGCATCTCAAAGTGCTGCGGGATCGCAAGATGGTGCTGGCAGAGCGTGAAGGAACAAGCATCTACTATTCGCTCGTGGATACACGGGTCATTGAGGCGCTGGATTTGTTGCGCGGTGTATTAGCGGGGATACTTGAGGCACGAACTTCCTTAGTGGAAGAATTGGCGTAGCGCGTTTCGGAGCATGGTAGCTCGTGAAGCGCGCTTTTGTTTTAGCTGGAGTGCAAAATCTCCGATTTTGCGCGAAGTCAGAGACTTCGCACTCCGCTTATCTTAAGGAGAAAAAATATGACGACACTTCAAGCGGATAAATAACTTGATTGCTCCGGGATGCTTTGCCCGGTGCCAGTGATCAAAACATCCAAAGCAATCAAGGAGATGCAAATCGGGCAAGTACTGAAAATGATCTCCACCGACCCCGGCGCG
>JACRLA010000177.1 GCA_016215145.1 Chloroflexota bacterium | reverse complement strand
TTCTACCCTGGAGATCAATTTTTCTTCCGCTTGTTCCACCGCAATGCGGATCGCCGCTTGCGCCGTGCGTTTGGCGGCGCGCGTTTGCAGCATCCACAATTTGCCGCGCTCGATGGTGAACTCAATGTCTTGCGTTTCTTTATAAGACTTCTCTAACTGCTTGCAGAATTTTTCTAACTGCGCGTAGAGTTTGGGCATCTGCGCCTTCATCTCCCCGATGGGCATCGGCGTCCGCGTTCCGGCAACTACATCTTCACCTTGCGCGTTAAGTAAAAAGTCGCCTTCCATTTCGTTGCGCCCATCCGAGACATTGCGTGTGGTCAACACACCCGTGCCACAGTCTTGCCCCATGTTGCCGAAGACCATCGTCACAATGTTGACGGCGGTGCCCAAGTTGTGCGGAATCTTTTCGTGGTTACGATAATCAATAGCGCGTTTGCCGTTCCACGATTTGAACACGGCTTCGGTTGCCAGATTAAGTTGTTCGTAGGGGTCGGTGGGGAAGTCACGTCCGGCTTTTTCGCGGACGATCTTTTTAAATTCGGCGGTGATCACTTGCAAATCTTCGGGCTGCAAGTCGGCGTCGTTGGTGACTCCGCGTTTGTGGCGATAGGCTTCTAACACTTTTTCAAAATCATCTTTGGCGACACCCATCACCACCGAGCCATACATCTGCACCAAGCGGCGATACGAGTCGTAGACGAAGCGCGGGTTCTGGGTGAGAGCCATCATGCCTTCGGCGGTCTCGTCGTTGAGCCCGATGTTCAACACAGTGTCCATCATGCCGGGCATAGAGAATTTGGCGCCCGAACGACACGAGACGAACAACGGGTTGGCGGCGTCCCCGAATTTTTTGCCGGTGGCTTTCTCCACTTCTTTCAGCGCGACGAGTTCTTGATCCCACATCCCCGCCGGAAAACTTTCACCGGCGGCGAGATAGGTGTTGCAGGCTTCCGTTTTTTGTGACATGAGTGACCTCCGTGGGTTGAGAGAGTGAGATTTGGATAGACTCTATCTATTACGCCAACGCTCGTTGCGTTACGTAAATCACTTACCAGAATAGCAAACTGTCACGAAAAATTCAATGACTTCTTACCTATGTGACATGGATGTTTGCTACTAACATTAACTGTGTCGGGCGGGTAATATGACCGATGCGGGGGGAATTGGCTGAGGAGATCACGATGACCACAAACAGCGACATTCAATTGGATGCTCTACTGCCCCATGACATGGCGGCGAAGGCGGAAGCGATTGGCGTCCGCAAGGCAAATATGAACTGGCTGAGCATGTTCACCCTCTCGATGATGGCGGGAGCGTTCATCGCCATTGGAGCGATCTTCTCGACCACCGTTAGCGCGGGCGCCGCCGATTTGCCCTTTGGCGTGGTTCGCCTTTTAGCCGGTTTAGTTTTCTCGTTGGGCTTGATCTTGGTCATCGTCGGCGGGGCAGAATTGTTCACCGGAAATAATTTAATCGTCATGGCTTGGGCGAGCGGCAAAGTGACGACGAGGCAGATGCTCCACAATTGGTTGATCGTCTACGTCGGCAACTTCGTCGGCGCATATGCCACCGCCATGCTGATGTTCGTCAGTGGTCAATACTTGTTTGGCAAAGGCGCGGTGGGTTTAGCCGCGCTCACAACTGCCAACGCAAAAACAGGGCTCGATTTTATTCAGGCGATTGCTTTGGGCATTATGTGTAACGCCATTGTCTGCCTTGCCGTGTGGCTTACTTTTAGCGCGCGCACCACCACCGATCGCATCTTGGCGATCATCCCGCCCATCACAGCGTTTGTAGCCGCAGGTTTTGAACACAGCATTGCCAACATGTATTTCATTCCCATTGGTTTGTTCATCAAGATGAGCGCGGCGCAAAATTTTTGGGAGATGATCCAAAAGACTCCCGACGATTTTCCGTTTCTCACTTGGCAAAATTTTTTCGTCAATAACCTGCTGCCCGTCACCCTCGGCAACATCATCGGCGGGGCGGTGTTGGTGGGAGTGGTGTATTGGTTTGTGTATTTGAGGAAGAGCAGTAATTAGTAATTGGTAATTCAGAAGACGTCTCTCAATTACTAATTACAAATTACGATTTACTATGACTATCAACCTAACTATCAACGATCAACCTCTCCAAGCCCGCGAAGGGCAAGCCCTGATCGAGATCGCCCGCGAACATCACATCACGATTCCCACCTTGTGCTATCACAAAGATTTATCCACCGTGGGATCGTGCCGTTTGTGCGTGGTGGAAGTGGAAGGCGCAAAGACTCCGCAAGCGGCGTGTGGGGTGATTGTGCGTGAGGGGATGAAAGTGCGGACGGAATCGGATGAACTGACTCGCGCGCGGAAAACGATTCTCGAATTGCTACTCACCAACTACAGTGACGCCGACTTCACTGCGGATACCGAATTCCTAAAGTGGTGCCGACTCTACGGCGCGACTCGCCCCGAAGGATCGATCACTCGCGTTCAACACAAAGTAAACAGCGACCCGAATCCGTTTGTGTGGGTGGACTTCAACAAATGTATTTTATGCACGCGCTGTGTGCGCGCCTGCGCCGAAGTGCAAGGACGATTCGTGTGGCGCACCAGTGAGCGCGGAGCAAGCACGCAGATCGCCGCCGGACTCGGCACGACCATGCTCGAAGCGCGATGCGAATCGTGCGGGGCGTGTGTTGCCTACTGCCCGACGGGCGCGCTCGATAACAAAATGTCCATTGATGCTGGCACACCCGATAAAGTGGTGACGACCACTTGCACCTATTGTGGAGTTGGCTGCCAGTTTGATCTCAACGTGAAAGATAACAAGATCATCCGCGTCACCTCGAACCCCAACGCGCCTGTGAACGGGATGCACTTGTGTGTCAAAGGCAGATACGGTTACGACTTTGTGCATCATCCTGATAGATTGACGAAGCCGATGGTGCGGGAATATCTGTTGAAAGGGAAACAAAGGAAACAGGGAAATAGAGGGAAATGGGTTGAGGTGGATTGGGCGACGGCGTTCGACATCACGGCGAAGAAGTTGAGGGAGACGCGGGATCAATTTGGCGGGGATAGCGTGGGCGTTTTAACTTCGGCAAAGTGTTTGAACGAAGAAAATTATTTGATGCAAAAACTTGCGCGGCAGGTGATCGGCACGAACAACGTTGATCACTGCGCGCGGCTTTGACACAGCAGTACCGTCGCCGGTCTGGCGACATCCTTTGGCTCGGGTGCGATGAGCAATTCGATGGACGATGTGGTTGAGAATGCTCAAGCGATACTCATCATCGGCTC